>CADBNI010000025.1 GCA_902795965.1 uncultured bacterium | reverse complement strand
TGATTAAGCAATATGCGTGTTTTTCTTTCTTATCCAATATTCTTTCTTTTTCCGTCGCAATGAAAAAGAAAGAATATTGGTGAGGGGTGTTGGGGGCGCATAGCCCCCACATTTAAAATAAAATTTAAACACCAATCGGTGATTTTGATTTTTCAATACAGTCAATCAAAGTTGATGCAACCGTTCTTTGTTCTTCTTCCGTTATTTCGGGGAACATCGGGAGCGAAATTACCATTTCGGTATTTTTTTCGGAAACGGGCAAAGAGCCTTTTCCTACACCCAAATATTCGTGAACTTTTTGCAAGTGCAAAGGAATAGGGTAATAAAGCATTGCACCGATACCGCGTTCCTGAAGCATTTTATGAACTTCGTCACGGTTAGGAATTTTTACCGTATATTGGTGATAAACACAGTATGTATCAGCCAATTCTTTCGGAGTTTGAACATCAGCACAATCTTTAAACAATTCGTTATAATATGCTGCATGTTTTCTTCTTGCTTCGTTCCAATCTTTCAAGTGAGGCAATTTTACTCTCAAAATTGCGGATTGAATTTCGTCAAGACGGCTGTTTACACCGATTTCATCATGGTGATAACGGATTGCACCGCCGTGGTTACGTAATGCTACAACTCTGTCACGAAGTTTTTCGTCACTTGTCATAATCAAACCGCCGTCACCCATTCCGCCTAAGTTTTTGGTCGGATAGAAACTCAAACAACCGAAATCACCGAATGTACCGACCATTTTGCCTTTATACAAAGCACCGATAGCCTGACAGCAATCTTCAATTACGTGAAGATTATGTTTTTTCGCAACCGACATAATCGTGTCCATATCGCAGGGTTGACCGTACAAATGAACGGGGATAATAGCCTTAGTTCTCGGTGTAATAGCAGCTTCCAATTTAGAAGCGTCCATATTAAACGTATTTTCATCAATATCAACAAATACGGGTTTTGCTCCTACAATTCCGATAGCTTCCGTCGTAGCAACGAATGTGAAAGCAACCGTAATAACTTCATCTCCCGCACCGATATCCAATGCGCGCAAAGCCAAATGCAGCGCGTCCGTACCCGAGTTTAAACCAACCGTATATTTACAACCGATAAAATCTGCTAATTCCTGTTCAAGAGCCTTGGTATTCGGCCCTAAAATATAAGAACCCGAACGCAAAACATCACAAACAGCTTTTTCTACTTCCGAACCAATAGTTGCATATTGGCGTTTTGAATCAATAATAGGTATCATACATAATCTCCTTTTCCTACTCTTAGTGTAGCACAACTTTTTTATGCCTTTATATAAGTTTTATATTTAAGTAATGTAAGTTTGATAAGTAAGATAAGTTGGGTAAGTGCTTAAGGAAGTATGACTGTTATAAAGTGAAGCGAAATAATGCGCTAAAAATATACTTTGGCAAGATTTAGAACTGTTTCAAAAATCTTTCGTCATTATTAAAGAATAATCTTATATCGTCAACGGCATATTTAAGCATGGCAAGACGTTCCACCCCCATACCGAATGCAAATCCCGAATAAACATCAGGGTCAATACCGACACCGCGCAAAACATTCGGGTCAACCATACCGCAGCCCAAAACTTCAAGCCAGCCCGTTCCCGAACATGTACGACAGCCTTTGCCTTCGCACATAATACATTGAACGTCAACTTCCGCAGAAGGTTCGGTGAACGGGAAAAAGCTGTTTCTAAATCTTGTCGGACGGCTTGCTCCGAAATATATTCTGATAAATTCGTTCAAAACACCTTTCAAATCTCCGAAAGTAATGTCTTTATCAACATAAAGACCTTCAATTTGGTGGAAAAAGTTGTTTTTTCTTGCGTTAATATTTTCATTCCTGTAAACCCTGCCCGGAGAAATAACTCTTATCGGAGGATTTTTACCTTCCATAGCGTGGATTTGCGCACCTGAAGTCTGACTTCTCAAAACAACATTTTCCGCTTCGGTATAGAAAGTATCCTGCACGTCACGAGCGGGGTGATCTTTCGGAACATTCAACGCATCAAAATTATAGTATTCGGTTTCGACTTCGGGAGAATTTTCCTGAGGAACAACCGAAAATCCAAGACTGTGAAAAATCGAAACAATTTCTTCTGTAGTTGACGTCAATAGGTGAACTCTGCCGCGCGGAGTGAATTTTCCCGGTAAAGTTACGTCAATTTTTTGTTGTTTCAATTTTTCGTTCAATTCTTTTTTATAAAATTCTTCATGCTTTTCTTTTAGCGCAAATTCCAATTTTTGGGTAATTTCGTTAGCCAAAGAACCCACTACTCTTTTGTCTTCGTCAGACAAATTTTTAAGATTTTTCTTAATTTCGTTAAATTCACCTTTTCGGCTTAAATATTTTCCTCTTATTTCTTCAATATCATTGATAGAAACGGCTTTAGCCAAATCTTCGGTAGCATTTTCGTATATTTTAGTAAGTTGTTCTTTCATTTTATTCTTATTATCCTTAAATAATTTCGTTATATTTTTTTTCGTGTCCTATTGTAGTTTCAGGCCCGTGACCCGTATAAACCTTTATGTTATCGTCAAGTTTGAACAGTTTGTTTTGTATGCTGTCTTTGAGTTTTGCAAAGTTTCCGCCGAACAAATCAGTTCTTCCGACACTTTCTCTGAATAAAGTATCCCCCGAAAACAGTTTGTCGTCAATAAGGTAGCAAACTCCGCCTTCCGTATGCCCTGGGGTTTGGATTACTTTGAATTTCAAATTCCCTGCGGAAATTTCGTCACCGTCTTTTACAAAAACCTCATAAGTCGGAGGAACGCTGTCGGGCATATTAAAAAGTCTTGTAAATTCGTTTATGTTATCGGAAATTACAAGGTCATCTTTGCAAATTACGGCTTTGGCATTCAGGGCTTTTTTTAAATCATTCAAGCCCAAGATATGATCAAAATGCCCATGTGTAAGCAAAATGTATTCAATGTCGTAACCTTCCGCCGCGTCTTGAATTTCGGGTAAAAGCTCGGTTGCATCTATCAAAACTCCCTTTTTTGAAGTTTCGTCAAGAATTAAATACATATTGTTTTCTAATTGTCCTGCGACAAAAGTTTTTATAATCATTAATTTCTCACTAAATCAAAAATTTCTTTACATTTTTTGAAAAGTTTTTCAGCATCTTGTAACGCAATCATATTCGGCCCGTCACATTTTGCTTTGTCGGGTTCGGGGTGAACCTCAAAGAATAATACGTTTGCACCCGCAGCCATTGCAGCTTTTGCAAGCGTTGGCACAAATCTTCTGTCACCGCCCGAGCAATTTCCCTGCGCCCCGGGGAGCTGAACACTGTGGGTTGCATCAAATACAACGGGGTAGCCGAAACTTTGCATAATCGGTACTGCTCTAAAATCAACGACAAGATTGTTGTAGCCGAATGTGCATCCTCTGTCGGTCAACAAAATTTGATTGTTTCCGCTGTCCTCAACTTTTTTAACCAATGTTCCCATTTGTTCGGGAGAAAGAAATTGGCCTTTTTTTATGTTGACAATTCTGCCCGTTTTTGCGGCTGCAACAAGCAAATCCGTTTGCCTGCACAAGAATGCGGGAATTTGAATAATGTCAGCCACTTTTGCGGTCGGCTCAGCCTGATCGGGTGTGTGAATATCAGTTACGATAGGCACGCCATATTTTTCTTTTACGGTTTGAAGCATTTCCAAACCCTTCTCAAGCCCCGGTCCTCTGTAAGAAGTGATTGAGGAGCGGTTCGCCTTGTCAAAAGAAGATTTAAAGACAAAATTTATACCTAATCTTTGTGTAATTTCTTTCAAAGTTTTTGCGGTAATTTCAAGTATTTCCTGACTTTCCGCCGCACAAGGCCCTGCAAGAATGGTGAGTTTGTCACCGCCGATTTCAAAATCTTTTAACTTAATAATATTCATACAAAAATTATATTAAAAATAAGATTTGTTGTAAAGACTAACCTAAAGAAACCAAATTTTTTGCAATCCTTACCGCGTCATTAAAAACCGAATCATTTGTCAAAAAATCATCTCGTTTTACGTAATCATAAACAATTTTTCGCGCAAAACTTCCGATAGCAATTCCGTTATAATTTATACCGCACATCTTTGCAAGTTCCGCGGTTTTGGAATTTGTTCCGCCCGAAAGCATTGTATAAACCGGCAAATTGGCGTTTTGCACAATTTCTGCAGTGGCAACCGCCTGCAAAGTCGTTTTAAAATCATCTTTTCCTCCGCTCATTGGGAAACCGTCCGCCTGAACGATTACGGAATAATCTTCCCGCCCCGCAATCATTCGTTTTATTCTCTCAATCATTGTTTTTTCGGACAAATTACCGCGCGAAGTGCAAATACTTAAAATTCCGTCAAAAACCTCTTTTATATAATCCCATTTTTCATAAACCCCCGTATCTTCTGCATTCATTGCGTGTAATTCTATGCAATCAATCCCTTTTTCAATCAAAGGCGGTAAAACCTCTCTCAAATCTCTGTCTTCTTCAACAAACGAAACCGCACCCTTTGAACAAACTTCAAAACATCTCCCGCAACCGATACAACGCGCAGTTTTTACCTTGCAATAAGAAATAGTTTTTTGCGGACAAACTTCTTCGCACTTATGACATTGAATACATTTTTCATAATCAATACGGGCTTTTCTGACATGCGGATCACCTTTAATCCCCACACTTATGCACAAATACCCTTCTCTGCCTTCAAGTCCTTTTTTTGCGGCATCAACAATTTCGGGTTTTGCGGACAAATCAAAAAATTTACAACCCGCCAGACTGTATAGTTTTACAAGTTTTTCAACTTCAAAAGCATCTTCGTTGCCTGCTCCGCAAACCAATTTAAAGCATTTTTGATTTTCCAAAAGCTCTTTCAGCATTATTTCACCATATAGTTATAAACGATTTCGGACGCTTTAACAATGTATTCTTTTGCCAAAAAAGAGTTGTGCGGACGGCTGACAAACATTACGACAATGTATTTTTTACCGTTTGTCGTATAAACAATACCCGCATCACCGAGCATTTTGCCTATATCACCCGTTTTGTGAAGAAATTCCGCCCCTTGAGGAAGTCCTGCCGCAATAAGTCTGTTATTGTGAACATGACCCATATAATCAAAGATTTTTTCGCGCGAAGCATTACTCAAGAATTCGGGATTATCGAGATTATAAAGAATTGTCGCCATATCACGCGCAGTCGAATGATTTGTTCCCGCATAATCAGGCAGCCAATTTTGTACATAAGTATGCTTCAGCCCCCAGCGTCTTATTCCCGAATTTACGTCATTCATTGAACCCAAACGTGCCATCAGCATATTTGTAGCGGAATTATCGGATTCGGTAATCATCATACGTGCCAATGTGTCAATCGAATAAACGGAATTTTCCGCCTTAAACTGCAAACTCCCCGAACCTTCGGCTCTGTAGTAATCCGTCAAAGTCATCTTATCACTCAGCGTAAACTGATTTTTTTCAATGGAACGAAAAACCTGAACCAAAACAGGCAATTTTATAATACTTGCCGTAGGATAAATTTTATCCGCATTTAAATTCGCATAATTTCCCGTCTGATAATCCCAAACATAGACCGAAGGAACAACCGAAGGATATTCTTCCGCAAGATTTTTGAGCTGATTTTCAAGTCCCGAAAGTTCATCTCCTTCAACAAGCGAAATCATTTCAGGCTTTTTAACCTCCGTTCTTTCAAACGATCTTTCGCCCAAAAACCAATTATTGGAAAGATAATTTACTGTCGGAAATCTCAACTGTTTATAATCAATTTTTATATTTGAATGCGGTGAAGGATTTAGAAGATTTTTAGTAATTTTATTAAATCCGTACGGCAAAACGGTAAATGCAAAAAGCAAAATCACCGCAACGGAAACAAGTTTATGAATTAAATAATTACGCTCAACTTTTTGTTTATTAACATTTTTTTTCGGTCTTTCAACTGCATGAAGTCTTTTGACAGTATAATCCGAATAATATCTGTTTTCATACTTTTCTGCTAATTTCGGCAAAATTCCCCCCAATCTGATACCATTTTACTTTACATAAATTTAAATGGCAAGTAATTTTACATTTTTTTAAGATATAATAACATTGAAGATTTTTTGGTTGAAATTTTTCGTGTCATTCAGAAGGCGAAGCCTGTGGAATCTCGAAAAATTCCAACCTTTAAATGATAATTTTGAAAAGGAGCATAAAAATGGATTGTATTTTTTGCAAAATTATTAACGGAGAATTTAACACGGAATTTGTTTTTGAAAACGAATATGCCGTTGTTTTCAAAGACATAAACCCGAAAGCACCGACTCATCTTTTGGTTGTGCCGAGAGTTCACGTTGAATCATTAAACGAACTTGATGACAAAAAACTTATGGGCGAACTTTTACAAACCGTAAAAGACGTAACTTCAAAAATCGGGCTAAAATCATACAAAACTTTGATTAACACAGGAAAAGAAGCGGGTCAGGAAGTATTCCACCTGCATTTACACGTATTGGGAGGTTATTAAAATGAAAAACGGAATAGAAAACGGATATTACCACGAAATTACACCCGGAGGATTTGGTATCGCAATCAAAGCGGGGAAAATTCTTTTTTCAAAACAATCGGACTTTCAAAAAGTTGAAGTTTTTGAAACCGAATCGGATTTGGGCAGAGTGCTTACGCTTGATGATTTGATGATGACAACGGAAGGGGACGAATACCATTATCACGAAATGATTGCACATATTCCTATGATGCAGCACAAGAACCCCGAAACCGTTCTCGTAATCGGAGGCGGTGACGGCGGTACGGTCAGAGAAGTTTTGAAGCACAAAACCGTTAAAAAAGTCGTGCTTTGCGAAATTGACGGCATGGTTATTGATGCCTGCAAAGAATTTTTGCCGACAATAGCCTGCGAACTCGACAACCCGAAAGTAGAAATCCTTGTTCAAGATGCTATCGAATATATTAAAGACAAAAAAGACGAATTTGACATTGTTTTGATAGATTCAACCGACCCGATGGGACCGGGAGAAGGACTTTTTACGGACGAATTTTACACAAACGTAAAAAATTCGCTCAAAAAAGGCGGTATAATGGTTGCCCAATCGGAATCTCCGTTTGCACAAAGCCAATCCGTGGAAAAAATGTACAAACAACTCAAAAAAGTTTTCCCGATTTGTTCTACATACACTTCAAACATTCCAACCTACCCGGGCGGATATTGGGCTTGGGCTTTTTGTTCGGTTGATGTTGAACCGCTTACATATTTTGCACAAGACAGATACGAAGATATCTTGAAAACCTGCAAAATCTATAACAAAGACTATCACAATGCGCGCTTTGCATTGCCGAATTATTTGAAAAAACTTTTATAAATAAGTGAAACGTGAGAAGTGAAAAGTTCTTATCATTAAAAACGGGGCGAAATACGCCCCGCAAATTTATTATACTGACGCAAGTTGTTTAACTTCTTTGCGTTTAACTTTATTTGTAGCCGTCCTCGGTAAAGGATTTTTGCTTACGATAATATTTACGGGTCGTTTGTAAGCCGTCAAACGTGTCGCAAGTTGTTTAACCTCTGCTCTGACTACTTTTTCAAGATTTTCGTCATCATATTTTTCAATAATTTCCTGTTTAGGAACAATTACGGCAGCAATTTCTTCCGTACCGTCTTTTGAACCGAAAGTCCTTGAAAGTCCGAGTACACAAACCTCGGAAAACAGAGGGCTTTTTTCCAAAACCGCCTCAACTTCTTCGGGGAACACTTTTTTACCGCCCGAAAGAACAATCATATTCTTAATTCTGCCCGTAATATAAATATGACCTCCGTTTTTGATTTCCGCAATGTCACCCGTATGGAACCAACCGTCCTTGTCGATTACCTGCGCGGTGAGTTCGGGCTGATTGTGATAACCCTTCATTACGGAAGGACCTTTTACCATAAGTTCACCCGTTTCAGGGTCGATTTTCGCTTCATAACTCTTTAACGCTCTGCCGACCGTTGCGATATCACTCTGTCTGTCAACATTAATTGAAACAACAGGACTTGTTTCGGTCAATCCGTAACCCTGAAATACTCTTATACCGATTCTTTGGAAGAAATCACCTACCGCAATATCAAGCGGTGCGCCACCTGACAGGCAACCCTTAAATCTTCCGCCGAATTTTTTATGATAATTTCTGAACATCAATTTTTTAATTCTGTAAGACGGAATATATTTTGCAAGTGCAAACATTATCTTAAATCTGAGTTGTGCAAACTGCGATCTTGATTTGATTTCGTTTTCGGTTGTTGTTTTCAAAAGTTTCAAAAACGCGGGAACAACAATCATAAACTGTATTCTTTTTTCTCTCATTATGCTCAAAATATCGTTCGGCTTTAAACTTGGAGTATAATATATTGAACAGCCGTAATTCAAGAATGTTGAAAATCCGACAGTCATTTCAAACAAGTGATTCATCGGCAAAATCGACAAAAGATTTATGTTTTCAAACGGCATGATTGTGTCCATAACCGATTTTATACCGTCTAATTGGGTCAATATATTTGCAAAAGTAGTTTCAACCCCTTTTGGTTTTCCCGTTGTTCCTGATGTGTAAATAATCAGGGCAGTAGATTTTGAACTTCTTACTCTCCATTTTGCATCATACTTGTCGGGAAGCTGATAAATACTTGTTTCTTCAATACCGTAATAGGGTTCGTCAATAACCAAAATATTGTTAATCGAAGAAATTTCTTCTTTAAGATACTTTGCCATTTCAATATGTTTGCGAGAAACAAGAATAAGTTTTGGCAAACAATCTGAAAGTATTGATTTAAGTTCGTATTTTGTAAGTTTTATATCCAAAGGAACGGTGATAGTTCCCGCAATAATTGATGCAAAAACACATGCACCGAATTCGGGTTTTGATTCCGATAAAATAGCGATTTTGTCACCTTTTTCAAGCTGTAAATCGTTAATCATATATGCGCCCAATTTTCGTGACAAAACACCTATACCCGAATACGTCATTTCTTTCCAACCATACTGGTTTTTCATACCGAGAGCTACTTTAGCCGAATAATTTTCGGTTCTTTCCTGTAAAAGTGAAAGTATATTTTTTCTTCCTATTCCCATAATTAATTCCCCGTTTATTTACCAAAATACTATTTATAAAGATTAAAGTCAAGTAGGGATAAATCGGGTAAGTTTGATAAGTAAGGTGAATACTTATCGGTACGCTTTCGTAATGCTGAACTTGACAAAGCAAACCGCTTTGTCAAGTTCGGAATGACGTAAAACAAACCTCTCCCATAAGGGGAGAGGTCTGTTATATCTTAGCTAACTTCTCAGCTGCTTAGCTGCCTTAATCGCCTACACAGAGGACCCCGAGTCGGTTATGCTTGTTGTAGCCGTACGAGCGACCATCGTCAAAGTCCACGTTCCACGCGTCGAGTGCATAGATATCTGACGACGACCAAAACCTGCCTCTGGTGGGTTTACCTTCCCAACTCTTTCCATAGAGGGCAAGTAGTTCATCCTTAGTTGGCAGTTTCATTTTTAACGAATCACATTTATCTATCGCACCTTGCCAATAATCTTTTCTAGTATACCACGAACAATACGCACCGGGGCAACCTGAATCATACCATGCTATAAATGTTGATTTTGATGCATCCGTTACAGGTTCGTATGAGTCAACAATATATACACATGTTCCGTCAACATCTGTTCCCGCACATCCCGTTCCAAATTTTGCTCCGTTGAATGAACGTATGTCGTTTCTTTTATCTGCCTGTTGTGAATTCGGTCCTTTTCTTCCGTTTACATCCGTTACGTAAGCAAGACCTGCGGTCAAATTTGTTGTATAGAATTTACCGCCTACTGCTTTTTCGTTTTTGCTCGCTGATATAGGGTCGCCTACATCATAAGTTTTTGAATCAGGATTGTAATTAAGAATAATAGCAGCTCCGTCTGCCAAAACAATACCAACATTGTTTGTTGTTGTTTCAAGCTGCAAATCTTTTCCTGTTTTTGCTTTACTTACTTCATATTCTTCGCCGTTTGTGTCAATTACTTTTGCAGTAGGCCAGCATTCTGCGATATGCGCTGAATCACAACGTTTTGCAATCTTCAAATGGTTTTGTAATTCATCTACAAATGCCTCTGTTGAACCGTAGCTACTGTTTAACAGTCCTAACGCTCTCATTTTTTCCATTGCCTGATTAATCTTAAAAGCAATATTTGCTTCGCGTTCAGCGTTAACCCGTTCGTTGACATTCTGAATTAAAATCGGCATGCTGACTGCCGCAACGACGCCGATAATACCGAGGGTGATTAGGACCTCTGCTAAGGTGAACCCCTCACCCGAATTTCTAACGCTCATACTTCGCGTTGAAATTCTTCCCTCTCCCCGTTGGGGCGAGGGAAAAAGTTTTTTGACTTCCGCCAACGTAAAACCGTTAAATCTTTTCATAAAAAAATCCTCTCTTAATTATTGCATATCCATTATAAATAAAATAATAAAAAAAGTCAATATTATCATGTATTTTAGTCATATTTTGTTACTTATTGTATGTGTAACGGTTAGTATTAATTTTTTAACATGACTTATATGAATACGAAAATTCTCAAAAATTTTGGAGAAACGGTCAAAAAAAAACGAAAGATTGCGGAACTCTCGCAAGAAGAACTTGCCGAAAAATTAGGCATACACAGAACTTACATGAGCTTTATTGAACGCGGACAGAGAAACCCGAGCCTTTTAATGATTTTTAAAATATCACGCGCACTGAAAATCAAACTCCCCGAATTGTTTGAATTTGATAAATCGTAAAAAATTACATTTATTATTTTTTCATGTTAAACTTGATTAGAGAGGTTTGAAATGGAAAAATATTATTTAACTACGGCTATTGATTATGTGAACGGCGCACCGCATATCGGACACGCTTACGAAAAAATATTGACGGATATTATATCAAGACATTATACACAGCGTTGTGATGACGTTTTTTTCCTTACGGGAACTGACGAACACGGTATAAAAATTCAAAAAACCGCTGCATCTAAAGGGGTTACACCAAAAGAACTCTGTGACGAGAATTCCCAAAAATTCAAAGATGCTTGGAAAGCTCTTGACATTGATTATACAAAATTTATAAGAACAACTGACGATTATCACGAAAAAGCCGTTCAAAATATTTTTAATAAATTGCTTGAAAAAGGTGATATTTATAAACATTCTTACGAAGGTTTGTACTGCTCGGGCTGTGAATGCTTCCTTAACCCGAAAGATTTGACAGAGGACGGACTTTGCCCCGATCACCAAAAAAAACCTGACGTAGTAAGCGAAGAAAATTACTTTTTCAAACTTACAAAATACAAAGATGCTATAATCAAACACATCAAAGAACACCCCGATTTTATCATGCCCGCATTCAGAGCGAACGAAGTCTTAAACCAGCTTGAAGATATTCAGGACATCTCTGTTTCACGCGCAAAATCAAATGTTCAATGGGGTATTGATGTCCTAAACGACAGCGACCAATCAATCTATGTTTGGATTGATGCGCTTTCAAACTACATAACCGCACTCGGTTACGATACAAAAAACAATTCCGAGGATTTCAAAAAATATTGGCCTGTTGACGTTCATGTAATCGGAAAAGATATTTTGAAATTCCACAGTATCTATTGGCCCGCATTTTTGATGGCATTGGATTTGCCGTTACCAAAACACATTTTTGCACACGGCTGGATTACAATAGACGAATCAAAAATGTCAAAATCACTCGGAAACGTTATTTCCCCGACTTCGGTTTTGGAAAACTTTAACCTTGAATATCCTGACGCGTTCAGATATTATATGGCATCATCAGCACCTTCGGGACGTGACGGAAACTATTCCGACGAAGATTTTAAAGAAAAAGTGAATGCACATCTTGCAAACAGCATGGGAAATCTCTTAAACAGAACACTCTCAATGCTCGTAAAATATTTTGACGGTGAAGTAAAACCCGAATTTAAGTCAGAAAATCCGCTTGCCAAAAAAGCTCTCGGAACAGTCCAAATAGTCAAAAATCACTTTGACAGCTTTGAAATAGCCGAAGCATCACAGGAAATTATTCAGCTTGTTGACGCAACAAACAAATACGTTCAAGACAATGCGCCTTGGACGCTTGCAAAAGAAGAAAAAATGGTAGAATGCGGTCAGGTATTGACAAACGTGCTTGATATAATGTGTATAATTTCCGCATTGATTTATCCTTATTGCCCGAATATTGCAGGTGATATGGCAAAACAACTCTCGTTTGATTTGAAAACCAAATTGGACGATATCACTGCGAACAGTGTAAAAATCGGTAAATTGATTTCAAAAGAAGATATCAAACCCGTATTTTTGCGCGTAGACAGCGAGCTTGCCGACAAATCAGCCAAAAAATAGAGGAATGTAATAAAAGTTCCTAAGACGCTAAGACACCTCGCGAATATCTCTGTCATGCTAAATTTGACAAAGCGAACCGCTTTTCGTCAATGACGTAACAGTTTCCTCCCCCCTTGCACAATACCCCCTCGCCCCTTGCGGGAGCGACCTGCGAGCGGAGTGCGAAGGCTTGAGTGTGAAAAAATGAAATTTTTGAAACACTCAACCGTAGACACGTTTATCGCGA
>CADBNI010000024.1 GCA_902795965.1 uncultured bacterium | reverse complement strand
TGCGCGCATTTTTTCTACTGCTTGCGTAATCTTGTATGCAATATTTGCATCACGTTCTGAGTTTGCGCGTTCATTGACATTCTGAATAAGTATTGGCATGCTTACCGCTGCGACGACACCTATTATGCCGAGGGTGATGAGGACTTCGGCTAACGTAAACGCTGCTTTTTTAACAGACTTTCCGTCTTTCACGTCATTCTGAACTCGTTTCAGAATCTTGTCTTGAGATGCTGAATCAAGTTCAGCATGACGGAAAGTCTGTTTTTCTTGGACTTCTGCTAAAGTAAAATCTGTGTGTTTGCCCATAATTTTCATAATCTTCCTCTCTTTTATAAGTAACAATCTTATTATATCAAATTTACACTATTTTTTCAAGTGTAAATTACACTTATTTATAATAGCAAAATAATAGTGTGTTTTTAAGTGCATAAAAAACAAGTAAAATTATTATGGAATTTTGAGGTGGATATGTTTAAAGTCGAAAAGCCTGAAATGATTAACAAAACTTTCAGATTACCTTTGGAACTCGTTGAAAGATTATCAACTGTTGCCCAAAACCAAAACGTTTCGCTTAACAATTTGGTAAAACAGTGTTGCGAGTACGCACTCAACGACCTTGCCGAAGAAGAAACAGATTAACAATTTGACTAACCTTTATCATGTTTTAAAATATATATATGAAGAAGGCTTTATTATTTATATTGCTTTTAGTTTTTATACAACCCTGCGCATTTTCGGCACCGAAAAAAATGATTCCGCTCAACAACGGAGGCGAGGGGCAGCTTCCGAACATATTCATTTACACAATTCCTGATGACACATTCACACCCACCGAAACGGAAGAAGAAGAACAACAACCCCAAGAACAGGTTAAAGAAGTTTCCGAAGATAACCCCATCACGCTTGATGACGACATTGTATTAGGCGCAACAACATTAAAGGGTTATGCACAATATATTGAGGACGAAGAAGAAATTTACCTCAAAGATGACGTCACAAAACTTGCACTCAACATCAGACAACCGCAAAAAATTTCTGCCTCAAAAGGGCTTGATTTCGGAGCAATCAACCAAAAACCAATGCTCAAATACATTAACGAAGAATACATCATAGCCCCGAACGACATACAAACTTCTTCAAAATTGAACAAAAATTTTACGGTCGGTGCGCAATTCAACAACGAAATCGACAACATAGCGATGCTTGAAACAGAAACAGGATTATTCTCAAAATACGAAAGAAATAAATTTGCCCTTTCAACATCTGTTACAAAATCCCTAAACACAACATACTCACAGGATTACACGACACTTTCCGTCACACCCGAAATCAAATTTAACAAATATTTTTCACTCAAAAACGTTTTCAGCGCAGACGTAACCCGAAACCGCAGAGGTACAAAACTTGTCCTGTCGGTAACTCCGCTTGCAAAAAAAGAAAACGACAGGCTAATCCTTGAACTCGGCGCAAAACAAACATACTACCTCGACAGCGACACCTCAACCACTCAATTCAGCTTTCAAACTAAATTCAAATTGTAAAATTTTAATAACATTTTGTCCTGATAATATGTTTAATTTATAATTTTGTTGAGAGGTTTTATGGCTGAGGAAAATTTAGAAAACGCTGAAAATATCGAAAATGACGAAGAATTTGTCAGACCGTCAAAAAAAACAGGATTTTACTATTCGTTTTTGACGATAGTTTTGCTTTTCTGCCTTATTCAAATAGGTTTTGGCGCAATACTTAATATCTCAAAAACCATAGCATACCGAACAAAAATATCAACCTTAACCAAAATCAAAGATTCGGCGGAAGCTCATAATCAAGATCTTAAACAAGACATAAAACTTTTCTCCGCAACCTCAAGCCTTGAAGGAATTGCACGAAACAACCTCAAAATGGCGGGCGAAGACGAAGTGCTTATCCTCATAAACCAACCGCAGTCTAACAGTACAAACACAAATAAAAAGAAATCGAAAAAATGGAAGTTCTTGAATACATTAAACAAGCATTCGAACTGAAATCGCAGGAATGCTACAAACAAGCCATAGAAATGCTTTACAAAGCATTGGAAATTGAAAGCGACAATACGGAAATATTTTTCCAGCTTGGCGAATTATATTATCTGCTCAAAAATTTTCAACGCGCCGAACAATATCTTGAAAAAGTGCTTGCAAAAAATGAAAACCATACGGAAGCCCTCGGAATTCTTGAAAAAATCTACTCATTATCGGGCGAAACTTCAAGCGCATTCGCAATCGCAGAACGACTTTACAAAATTCAACAAAACCAAAAAAATCTTATCAAACTCATAAAAATATCTTCACAAAAAGGAAATTTATCAAAAATAAAAGAGTTTGAAAACACAGACAATGACGCGGTTTTATACGAAATTGCAAAAGCATATTACGACAACAAAGACCCTCAAACCGCATTACAAAAACTCCAATCGGCATTGGAAATCAACCCCGAAAACGAAAATTCTCTCGTCCTTTTGGGTAAAATCTACTTTGACAAAGGCGAGTTTGAAAAATCCCGCGAAATCTTTGAAAAATTTCCAAAAACTTCCGAAAATCCCGAAATTCTGAATTATCTCGGACTGTTTGCACTCGAAAATATGAATTTTCTTGATGCAATAAAATATTTTTCAAAAGCCTCAAACATTGACAAAAATACGGCAAAATATTTCTACAACCTCGCAAATGCCTATTTTTACAACGGCTGGCAAAAAGAAGCGGCAGCAAATTATCTCAAAGCAATTCAAATGGAACCCGAAAACTACGGTTTCCGCTACTCTTTGGCATATCTGTACTTCGTAAACAAATATTTTGAAAAAGCGCAAAACGAAATTAATTATATACTCGAAAATGATGAAAATTACGCACCCGCACACGTTTTGAATGCACTTTTGAAATTTGAAAACAAAGATTATTTAGGCGCAAAAAACGAACTTGAAACAAACCTGAAATCGGGAAATGACGACAATTTCACCCTTGTTTCACTCTCAAAAGTTTATGCGGAGCTTTCAATGTTTGAAAAAGCCGAAGATGCAATAAAGAAGGCTATTTCAAAAAACCCCGAAAGCCTGAACTACAAATGCGAATTAGCAGAAATTTTGACTGCGGAAAAGAAATTTGATGATGCTCTGAAATTGATAGAAGAAATTTTAAAAATTGACGAAAACTATATTCAAGCCTGCATAATCGGCGCAAAAGCCTCGTTTGAATCGGAAAACTTTGACCGCGCAAAAGATTTTGCACAAAGAGCAATCGCTCTCGATATGAATTTTGCAGGCGGATACTACTATTTGGCACTCGTAAGATTTTACGAAAAAGATTTTGACGAAGCAATCGAATGCATGAAACGCGCAATAACTTATGATGCCGATAATGCTGAATATTATGCAAAAATGGGCGAAATTTACGAGGCAAAAGAAGATTTGAAAACCGCAATCGAATACTTTAAAGAAGCTGAAAATATCTCGGGAAACACACAATACAGGCTTGATTGCCAACGAATTTCAACACAATTAAGAAAAAATTTGACCTGTAAAAAAAGATGATTATAATATTATTACTACATATGTAATAGGAGATAAGATTAGTGGATTTGAAAAAGATTAAAAAATTTTTGTTGGTTGGAGCATTAGCTTTTGCGGTGCAGCTTCCGTCTGTTTCGGCAAAAAATGATGAAGATTTGATTGAAATGCCGAAAACTTACCCCGCAAAATATACATCACACTACGTTAAACAGATTACTCCCATGTATAAATCAACGGGCAAAGATGAAGTTATTTATGTTGCACTTGATATGCTAAAGGGTACTAACGGGGAGTTTTCGCGGAACGCTATTTTGGGAAACAATCTTTCGGGAAAACCCGTCAAAATTGAGTTTAGGGACTTGGGAACAATAAATCCCGATTATGAGAATTTTGATGCTTTGGGCTGGAAAAAGAATAAACAACTTTTTATTTACATAAACCCGCGCCACAAAGACGCTCCTCCGGGTGCATTGGCAGCATTGCTTTCTCACGAGGCATTACATCAGGACGAATACAATTCGCTTGCGGAAGAAACTTATGCCTGGACAATGGAGGCATCAGTCTGGTATGAAATATTGAAACTGTATCCCGAAAGCAATGACAAACTTCATCCGCTTGTTGTCAGGGAAAACACGTTGAAAAAATTATTTGTCCGCGGAAATTATTCGGACAAATATATTAAAAAGACCGTAATGTCAAATGAAGGCTACAAAAACCTTCCTTCAACCTCCCCCGGATTTGAGGATTTGTAAGTAGAATTTGATTTTAACTTGTAACAAAAAAGACCGATTTTTAATCGGTCTTTTTCGCTTTAAAGGTTTATTATTAGCCTTTGATTTGGCTCATTACTTCGTCTGCAAAGTTTTCCTGACGTTTTTCCAAACCTTCACCAAGCATATATCTTGTGAAAGCAGTTACCGTCAATTTGCCTTCGATTAACTGACCTACGGTAATGTCGGGGTTTTTGATGAACGGTTGTTCAACAAGAACTTTTCCTGCCATAAGTTTGTTAACACGACCTTCAACGATTTTTGCTCTGATTTGTTCGGGTTTTTTCAACAAATCTTCTTTGCCCATTTCAACTTCGGTTTCGTGGTCGATTACGGATTGAGGAATTTCTGCTCTCGTAATAAATTCGGGAGCGGAAGATGCGATATGCAAGCAGATATCGTTCATCAATTCGTCATCTTTTTTATCGGTTTGAATTAATACACCGATTTTACCGTTGTGAATGTATGATGCGGTATTGCCTTCATAGCGAACAAATCTTCTGAATGTGATTTTTTCACCGATTGAAGCAATTTTTTCTTTAATAACTTCCGAAATAAGTTTTCCGCATTTCGGGCAAGTTGAATTTAACAAAGCATCAACATCAGCAGGGTTTGTTTTTGCAACAACTTCTGCCAAGCCGTTTGTCAATTCTTTAAATTCTTCGTTTTTAGCTACGAAGTCGGTTTCACAGTTAACTTCAACCAAAGCTCCGCAATCTGCTTGAACTGAAGATGCAACAAGACCTTCTGCCGCAATTCTGCCCATTTTTTTATCAGCCGAAGCCATACCTTTTTGACGAAGAACGTCCATGGCTTTTTCCATATCACCGTCAGTTTCAACAAGTGCTTTTTTGGCATCCATCATGCCTGCACCTGTTTTGTCGCGGAGTTCTTTTACCATTTGAGCTGTAATGTTCATTAATTATTTCTCCTTATTTTATTAAGGTGAGTTTAGTGAGTGAAGTAAGTTCTGTGAGTTAAGTTATTAAAAACTTTACTCACTTTACTCACTCTACTCATTATACTCACTACTCTGAAATTTCTTTTACTTCATCTGCTTGTGTTTCAACAACACCCGCATCTTCAGCCTTGATAGACTCAATTTTACGAGCATTGGCATTAGCTTCTCTGAGTTGTTTGCCCTCCAAAACAGCATCGGCAAGTTTTGACGTAATCAATTTGATTGATCTGATTGCATCATCATTACCGGGGATAATGTAGTTGATACCGTCGGGGTCTGCGTTTGTATCGGCAAGACAGATAACGGGAATATTCAACTTGTTAGCTTCTTTGATAGCAATATCTTCTTTTTTCTGGTCAATGATAAAGATAATGTCGGGCAAGCCTCTCATTTCTTTAATACCGCCCAAAGTTTTGCTCAATTTGCCCAATTCTCTGTTCAATTTAGCAATTTCTTTTTTCGGTAATTTTTCAGCGTGACCCGAATTGATAAAATCTTCCAATTCGCGAAGTTTGTTGACACGACCTCTGATAGTTTCAAAGTTTGTCAACATACCGCCTAACCATCTTCTGTTAATGTAGTATGCGCCCGATCTTTGAGCTTCTTCAGCTACAACTTCTGCAGCCTGTTTTTTTGTTCCTACGAAAAGAACATTTTTACCGCGAGCAGCAAATTCTTTTACTGCTTCGTATGCTTCGTCTAACAAATCTGTTGTTTTACGCAAATCCAATACGTAAATACCGTTTCTTGCACCGTAAATATACGGTTTCATTTTAGGGTTCCATCTTTGGGTTTGGTGTCCGAAATGAACACCTGCTTCCAAGAGTTCAATCATAGATGCTGTTGGCATCGGTTTTCTCCTTTTTTTTACTTGTTGTACCTCAGGTTAATCACTGTCCAATTCACGGGGTGAACTAAGCATAAAGCCTATCGGATTAGTGTAACCGAAATTATAATAATACAAACATGCTTTTTTGCAAATTAAATATTAAGTTTCTTGTAAAAATACTAATTCACATTTTAAACTGGATAAGATCTGAAATTTCCACATCAAGAGCCTTTGCTATTTTTTCAAGCGTTAGAAATTTTACATCATGTTTTCCGCATTCAATGTAACTGATTGAGCGAAAATTCATATTTGCAAATTCCGCAAGTTCTTCTTGACTCATTTTTCGCTTTACACGCTCGTATCTTATCTTTTGTCCTAACTTAAATAATGTTTCATTTTTCATAAATTTCATTATCAAGTATTGACAAAATTATAACAAAGATTTATAATATCAATATTCTGTATAAATATAGAATATTGATACTATAACAAAGGAGAATCTATGTACAACAAAAATTTAGCTTTCACCCTTGCCGAAGTCGAAAACAATTCCTCCCCTAATCAGGGAGGGAGCAGAGATAAATTCCCTCGCCCCTTGAGGGAGAGGGTTAGGGAGAGGGGT
>CADBNI010000023.1 GCA_902795965.1 uncultured bacterium | reverse complement strand
AGGCCGGACTCGAACCGGCACGTGGTTGCCCACACAAGATTTTGAGTCTAGCACGTCTACCAATTTCATCACTTCGGCTCATATTCATTTGTCACAAGTTTATTATAACAGAAACATTTTAAATTTCAAATAAAATTTTACAAAAATATTTATTATTCTTTGAAACTCTCCAAAACCCCGATTAATCACGCTTTTTTGAATTTTAAAATTTAATCATTAATAAGAGTAATGAGGTTTTTAAAATGAAAAATTTACTGTTGATTATTTTTGCTTTAATGATTTTACCTGCCAATGCAAAAGTCATGGAGGGCGGAATTACAAAAAACGGGGTGTATAATCAAATAGTTGACTCAAATACTAATCTCCCCGTTTCTAATGCAAAAGTGGTTCTGCCAAAACAAAATTATACCACCTACACAGACAATAACGGAGTTTTTGACCTTAATGCAAATGTAAACGACAATTCGATTATTTCGGTTGAAAAAGAAGGGTACAGACCGTTTTCGCTCACCATAAACGAACGAATTGCCGCGCGGCCGATTGTTATCGGTATTGAAAAATCGAATATACAAGATGTAATTATTTCTTCTGAAATGTTTCACTTGGGTGACGATAATTTCTCCGAACACTCGGCTAATTCTTCGGAATTTAAAGGAACATCAGTCGGACCTTTTTTTACTAAAACTTTTAAAATGACTGCCGATGCCTCAAAAAAGAAAAATTACCTTGTTATCGGCTCTATAATCGGTGTCGATACACTTATGGCACGCTCTTTAAAACAAAATTCTATCGTAAATTCTTATGCAAGCCCGCCCGAAGTCTGGTTTAACGGTCAAAAAATCGCCGAAATACAAGTAAACGGTGACGGACAAAAAGTTCGACTTCCGAATAATCTTATTCGCACAGGTGCTAACGAAATAACAATAACGACAGGCAGAAATATGATGCAAAAAGCTCATATTGATTATGACGATATAGAATTTATGAATCTGTCGGTACAAAGTGAATGATTAGTAGTGTAAGTTTGGTAAGTACTTATCACAGATGTATAGAGGATTAGCTATTATCATGAAAAGACTAATCCTCTAATCATCTATTCATCTAAAGGCTAATTTTGGGGCTAAAGCCCCAAAAGACTACTTACCTACACAGAGGACCTCGTATGTGTAAATCTTGAAGAAGCCGTTGCCCGTGGCACCATTGGCAAAACTCACGCCATACACGTAGTTCTGAGGGCTGTGGGCGGCCTCCGTGGACGACCAAAAGTTGCCGGAAGTAGGCTTGCCTTCCCAACTCTCTCCATAGAGAGACTGGAGTTCATCTTTCGTGGGCAGTTTCATGTCCATACTGTCGCATGCTTTCTTAGCACCTGCCAAATTATCTTGTGTATAACCACTCGGGTGCGGTCCGCAATATTTTGTATAGTCATCACTTGTTGTATCTGCACAGTTTACATATCCTGCTGATTGCACTTGGAATACACATGTTTTGTTGTTAGTTTTAACACCCGCACAACCCGTTCCAAACTTTGCTCCGTTGAATGAACGGATGTCGTTTCTTTTACCTTCTTGCTGACTATTCGGGCCTTTTCTACCGTTGACGTCTGTTACGTATGCAAGTCCTGCGGTAAGATTTGTTGTATAAAATTTACCGCCTACTGCATCTTTTGATGCGGATATTGCATCGCCTACGTCAAAGGTTGGTGCATTCTGGTCATAATTGAGAATTATGGCAGCCCCGTCAGCTAAAACAATACCGACATTATTTGTTGTTCTGTCTTTAAACTGCAAATCTTTGCCCGTTTTTGCATCACTTACGTCATATTCTTCGCCTGTCGTATCAATAACCGTAGCCGTAGGCCAGCATTCTGCAATGTGTGCAGAATCGCAACGTTTTGCAATTTTCAAATGGTTTTGTAGTTCATCTACAAACGCCTCAGTTGAGCCATAGCTACTGTTCAACAAACCTAACGCTCTCATTTTTTCCATTGCCTGATTGATTTTGAAAGCAATGTTTGCCTCGCGTTCTGCATTAACACGCTCATTGACATTTTGAATCAAAATCGGCATGCTCACTGCCGCGACAACACCGATGATGCCGAGGGTGATTAGGACTTCTGCTAAAGTAAACCCAAAATTCTTGACTCTCATTTCAAACTCCATAATACATTTATCTAATATTATAATTAGATTATAACATTATATAGTTAGATTGTCAACCCTAAGACAATTTATTATTTATTACATGAAAAACGAATATATATTAGACAAAGATAACATAAGAAACATAATCAAATTATTAACAGGATTTGAGGGTAAAACACTGACACGTTTGAAAGTAGATATCAATCACAAATACGGAAAAACGGATTCGCTCGAAAATCTTGCAAACAAATTGCGAAACAAAACCGTTAAAATGTCTGAAATTTTTGAAATATTTGATATTTTGGGATATGAAATATTGGTAAGAAAAAAGTAAAAAAAAACGACTGTTAAAGTCGTCAAATAGGGAAACAAAAAATATGTGAAATGTGAGAAGTGAAACGTGAAAGGTTCATTTCTTACATAAAGTATTATTT
>CADBNI010000022.1 GCA_902795965.1 uncultured bacterium | reverse complement strand
CCGACAAGGATCAAACACGCAGTCGTTGACGGCAAAAAAGTTCGTGTTTGTAAAAAATGTGGTGAACAATTAGATGCTAAATTATAGTATCGCAGAATTAAGGAATACGAAAATGACAAAAACTAAAAGTTTAAAAGCAAAATATCAGGAAGAAATTATCCCTGCATTGAAAGAAAAATTCGGTTACAAAAATATTAACCAAGTTCCCAAACTTCACAAAATTGTTTTGAATATGGGTGTTGGTGAAGCATCTCACAACTCAAAGATTGCAGAAGTAATCGAAGGGCAGTTGACAAAAATCGCAGGTCAAAAATGCGTTGTTACAAAAGCTAAGAAATCAATCGCTTCTTACAAATTGAGAGAAGGTATGCCGGTTGGAGCAATGGTTACATTGCGCGGTGAAAGAATGTATGATTTCTTGCAGAAACTTATTTGTGTAGTTCTTCCCCGTATTCGTGACTTTAGAGGTATTTCACCGAAAAGTTTTGACGGTCGCGGAAACTATACTTTAGGTTTGAAAGAACAATCTTTGTTCCCCGAAATCACTTATGAAGAAGTAGATTTGGTAAAAGGTATGAACGTATCTGTTATCACAACTGCCGAAACTGATGACGAAGCAAGAGAACTCTTGAGATTGTTGGGAATGCCTTTCAAAGGCAATAAATAATTGCAATATAACATAAAAAAAGGAGAAATTCATGGCTAAAAAAGCGATGATAAACAAAGAACTTAGACGCGAAAAACTTGTTGCAGCAGGTAAATACCCTGCAGTAAGACTTCATAACAGATGCTCAATCTGCGGCAGACCTCACGGATACCACAGAGATTTCGGTCTTTGCAGAATTTGTTTGAGAAAAATGGCTCACGAAGGCTTACTTCCGGGCGTAACCAAAGCAAGCTGGTAGTTGAGCATACAAAAGATGTTAAAAACGGTTTTTGCCGTTCGTCTTTTGTTGTTAATAAATATAAAAAAGACCTCATTCATGAGGTCTTTATTTGATTTTTTTCATTAGGACATTTTTCTTGACTTCTGCAACTGATTGTAACGGTATTGCTGACGAAATAGTAAAATCAGATTTCTTGGGTGAGACTGTTGAAAAAACAGATAATAAAAGCCGTAGAAACAGAATGGATTTTAAATACGGGTTTAAATGGGACGCATCAGAACCCGCTGATATATCCTTAAAACCCGGAGTTCCGTTGGATAAAAACGGAAACCCCATAAGTTACGGTCAATAAAAACAGCCCCTCGGGGCTGTTTTTATTGATTGTTTTTTCTTGTTTCTTCAATTTCTTTCTCATTTCTTTTTATTAATATCTGACAATAAATACCAAATATAAAGAAAAATATTGCAACTGCATTAATCAATATTGTATCTGCATCCATTTTATTTACCTCCTGTATTTTTATTTAAAATTCTATTAATTTGTATAACATTTGAAATAAACAGTACATCAAAATATATACCAAAAATTAAAGGAATTGCTTTGTGCAATAGGATAATATCCGAATAAATCAGCCCCATAATTCCGCTTGTCAGAACTAAAATTATTGTAATCAAATTAGTTCTCAAACTTATTAAATTTTTATTTGATTCTTCAAGATTGTCCATATCTAAATTCTATTTTTTATTTCGTTTTTTGTCAATCGTTTAATAAATTTATTTTTAGGTAGCAAAAAATTTTTTGTTCATGTATTTACATGATATGCTCTCTGCAATTTCACCAAACAATCGACATAATCCTAATTTTACTTCGACAATGCCCGTTGTGCATTGGGTTGCCGAGGCAAACGGAAGTTATGCTCCCGCCTTGAGTGCGGATTTGGCTCAAAATTTACAGTCAAGTCTTGTGAGAGTCTTGAATAAAAAAGATGCGCCTAAAAAATGGTCGGGATTTAAAGACGTTATGGAAGCTATAAAAGATTATTTGGGCAGTGCTGATGTTCAATATGAACAAAAACGTATGGGTGAAGATTATAAAAAAGCCGTCAGATCATTTACGGATTATTCCGCAGAAAAAAGCAATGTTTTTAAATATATGAATTATTTGATTACGGGCAATGATGTGGAAGTTTTCAACGAAAGATTCGGTAAGTGTATCGGAAAAGCAAAAAGACGTGCGAGAGAAATTTTTGGTGCGCGTCATTCGGCAGAAACACAAATTGCTTTGAAAAATTATGATTATCTCGGTTTGAATTTTGTAAATAATCCTGCACGTCAGCTTTATGATAAGGACGGTTCAAGACTTGCATTACATACAAAATTTGAAATTATGCGAAATAAAGAGGGGCGAATTACGGATTATGTTTTAAAAGATGTAAGGCTCCTTCCCGCCTACGGACCCAACAGCCCGATTGTTAAATATAACAAGGGCAAAATGTAAAGATTGTGTTATAAAATATAATTTTTGGGTTGCAAAAATATTTTATCCATGGTAGTTTGGTTGTACAGTTCCGAACTGTCGGGAGACGTCACAAAGATTTGTGGCAGATTTAACCCGATAAGCGGTGTAATAGTAAGGATACTGCCTTGTAACTGTGAGGTAAGTCCATAAGGAGAATTGAATTATGACAATGACAGATCCTATTGCTGATATGCTTACAAGAATCAGAAATGCAAATACGGTAGGTCACACAACGGTTGAAATTCCGTCTTCAAAATTGAAAATTCAACTTGCAAAATTGTTGAAAGAAGAAGGATATATCACCGACTACGAAGTTAAAGATGCAGGTAAGTTTAAAGTTTTGAGCATTACTCTTAAATATGATGCTAAAAACAAACCTATCATCACAAAATTGGAAAGAATTTCAAAACCCGGTTTGAGAAATTACAGCAAAGCTAAAAATCTTCCCAAAGTATTGGGCGGTATGGGCATAGCTATCGTTTCGACGAGCAAAGGTCTTTTGACCGACAGAAAAGCTCGCAAAGAAAATATCGGCGGCGAAGTTCTTTGCTACGTATATTAGAAGACAGGAAGGCAAGCTGTTTAAAGGTAAAAAGCCTGACTCCGAACTTCTGAAATTTCGGATATAATTGGTAGAAAAATCCGATATATTGTACAACATATACCATAAGGAGAAATTAAAAATGTCAAGAATTGGTAAAAAACCCATAGAAATTCCGCAAGGTGTGGAAGTTAAAATTGACGGACAAACTGTTACCGCAAAAGGACCTCAGGGTACTGAAACAGTTGAGGTTCGTCCCGAAATTGCCGTAAAAATCGAAGACAACAAAGTTGTTTTATCAAAAGTCGGTGAATCAAGAGAAACCGATGCTTTGTACGGTTTGTCAAGAACTCTTGTTGCAAACGCAGTTCACGGTGTTAAAGACGGATTTGAAAAGAAATTGGAAATCCAGGGTGTAGGTTATCGTGCCAATATGGAAGGCAAAAACCTCAATTTAGCATTGGGTTATTCTCACCCCGTAATCGTTGAACCGCCTGCAGGAATTACAATCAGTGTTGAAGCTAACACAAAAATTACAGTAAAAGGTTCTAACAAACAGACTGTCGGTGACGTTGCCGCATTCATCAGATCTAAACGTCCTCCTGAAGTTTACAAAGGAAAAGGTGTAAGATATGAAGGTGAATACGTAAGACGTAAAGCAGGTAAAGCAGGTAAGAAATAATCGTAAAAACATGCCAAGCTGCAAAGTAGGGTCGGGGATATCCCGACAACAAAAAGCCCGTATAAACTCTTGAAGTGGTTTTTCAAGCAAGTTTGGGCATAAGAAAGGTAAAAACAGCCCGCATGAACCCTTGAAGTATCAAGAAGGTTTGGGCAGAAAGGTAAAAGAAATGATTAAACAAGAAACAAGAAAACCAAGAATTCAAAAAAGACACAGAACAATAAGAGTAAAATTGTCAGGAACGGCTGAATTTCCGAGATTGGCAGTTTACAGAAGCACAAAACACATTTACGCTCAGTTGATTGATGACGTAAATCACGTAACTTTGGCTTCCGCATCTTCAAACGACAAAGATTTGAAAGCAAAATTGTCGCACGGCGGCAATATTGAGGCCGCAAAAGTTGTTGGTGAAGAAATCGCTAAAAAAGCTAAAAAAGCAGGTGTTGAATGCGTAGTATTTGACAGAGGCGGATTTTTGTACCACGGTCGTGTAGCTGCTTTGGCAGATGCTGCAAGAGAAGCAGGCTTGATGTTCTAATTTAAATTTTCTAAATTGTTAAAAAGCACCCGAAAGGGTGCTTTTTATGTAATAAGATAAGTACTTTTAATAATATTTATTATGTTGCATGTTTGTATTATTATAAACTTATGCTTATAGATTTTTTGAACGGATTAAACGAATTTAACGAACATATTTTTGAAGGTTTTGACGGTTTTATTGAAGGGTTGGGAATGTCGGATTGGCTCGCCGATGCGATTATTGACAGTTTTCACATACTACCGCTTTTATTTTTGGTATTTTTTATAATTGAAGTAATTGAATTTTTCTGGGCGGAAAAAATTAATTCGTTCATGAAAAATTCCGAAAAAGCTGCACCCGCTATCGGGAGTTTGGCGGCAATTATTCCGCAATGCGGATTTTCGGTTATTGCAAGTACACTTTATATAAGGAAATTTATAACAAAAGGAACGCTGATTGCGATTTATCTTGCAACTTCGGACGAGGCAATTCCGATATTACTTGCCGAACCCTCACAAATCCACTATGTTTTGCCGATTATAGGAATAAAAATTTTAATCGGAATTTGCGCGGGTTATCTGATTGATTTTATACTAAAAGATAACAAATATATTTCAATCACCCCAAAACACAGTGACAACTGCCAACATTGCGAAGAAGACGAAGGTTGTTGCCACCACAGTGTTTCACGCAGAAGAAAACGTGAACTTATTTATCACCCGCTGAAACATACATTAAATATTTTTGCATTTATTCTTGTAATCACAATCTGTTTGAATTTTATGATAGACAGTTATTCAAACCACATAGCACTTCACAGTATTTTTGCAAAATTCAAAATTTTCGCTCCCGTATTTACTTCAATTTTCGGGCTAATACCAAACTGCGCCACCTCAATCGCACTCACAATGCTTTTGATAAAAGGGTCGATAAGTTTCGGAGCGGCGGTAGCAGGTTTGTTATCAAACGCAGGACTCGGGATTTTGGTACTTTTCAGACACAACGAGAATATCAAAGACACGGGCTTTATAATAACAATCCTGCTTGCGGTAAGTATAGTTTCGGGTATGATTTTGCAGATTGCGGGTGTATAAATTACTTAAATCCGATTTCTGACGGTTTTGTCCTATCCATAAGCAGCCCCAAAGCATCATATATTTTTTGAAATTCTTCCCTATCTTCTTTACAATGCTGAATAAAATAATGTTCAAGCTCGGATAATCTCTTTGCTAATTCCTTATTTTCAATAGCCCATTGACGCATTCTGACAAAGGTATTCATAATTTGTATATTTATTTGAATAGCTTTTTCGGAGCGCAAAATTGACGATAACATTGCAACACCTTGCTCAGTAAAAACATAAGGATTATATTTTCTGCTATCATTTTTAAAGGTCACAAATTGTGACCTTAAATTTTGCCACTCATCTTTGGAAAGCTGAAACATAAAATTATCGGGAAAACGTCTTATATTTCTTTTTACCGCTTGATTTAAAACTTTCGTTTCTACTTCATACAGTGCAGCCAAATCACTGTCAAGCATTACCCTGTGACCTCTGATTTCATAAATCATTTTTTGAATTTGTACAACTTCTTTCATATTGCCTCATATCTTTTATAAAATAATTGTACAATAGGTTTAATAATAATGCAAATTTTAATATTTTTTAATACTTAATCTTTCAAGAAATCTCACAAATCTAACGATAGGACGTTCTTTTTCGGCAGTAATGGAATCAACCAAAATTGTTGTACAACCCAAATTTTTTCCGCACAAAATATCGGTTAGAGGTCTGTCCCCTACAAAACAGGTTGTTTCGGATTTCAATCCGTATTCGTCCATAAATATGCGCGCAACTTTCGCATCGGGTTTGTGTGCGCTGAAAACAACGGGAAAATCACTGCAAGCCGTAACTTTTTCGATATATGCGGGATTATTGTTATTGGAAACAACTCCGACAAAAAAATCTTTTCTGACCTTTTCAAGCCAATCAAGGGTTTCTTTCGTGTAACAGCCTGTTTTTGAACCCATCAAAGTACTGTCCAAATCAAACAACAACGCGGTAATTCCCTGCGATTTTAAATCTTCCAAATCTATCGCATAAATGTTTTCCAAATCGTAATCAGGTTTTATAAACATAATTATTTTATAACCTCTACAATCTGCTGAACACGTTTTATCCCGACAGTTCTGACTAAAGCATATTTACAATCCTTCGGGCTTTTAGAAAATTTTATAAAAACATCATCATTTGTATTGCCCAATTCCAAATCTTCTCCATCGGAGTTTTTTACCCCTTCAACATTTGCCTTAAATTGTTCTTCGGGAGTAATAATTTCCACCTCATCACCGACATGCATTTTATTTTTAATTTTTACAAAATGATAATCCGACGGAATTGTACTTACATACTCATTGGGTTGTCTGAATTCGCACAAGAAATCAGCTCCCGCCAAACCTTTTGAAATATCATAACTGTAACTGTCACCGTTATTATCACCGAGCGCAAACCCCGTTGTATAGCCTCTGTTACCCACTTTCAAAAGTTCGTTAAAATATTTATCCAAATCTGCGGAAGGATTTTTTAAAACTTCGTCTATCGCGCTTCTATACGCTTTTGCAACCGCAGAAACATAATAAAGACTTTTTGTTCTTCCTTCGACTTTCAAAGAATCAACACCTGCTTCAATCAACTGCGGTAACTGTTTTACAAGACATAAATCTTTCGGACTCAGAATATGAGAGCCTCTGTCGTCTTGATTAATCTCCAAATATTCGTTCGGTCTTGTTTCTTCGACAAGTTTATAACTCCAACGGCAAGGCTGCGTGCAGTTTCCGTGATTAGCCTTTCGTTCACCTTTGGAAAAATAATCGCTCAAAAGGCATCTGCCGGAAAAAGAAACGCATTGCGCCCCGTGAATAAAACATTCAAGCTCAATATCGGGAACTTGTCGGCGAATTTCCGCAATATCGGCAATCGGAAGTTCACGCGCCAAAATCACTCTGCTTGCCCCCAAATCCCGCCAAAACTTAACACTTTCATAATTAAGAGTATTGGTTTGCGTGCTAATATGGATTTGAATATTCGGAATACGTTTTCTTAACAGGTTAAAAATTCCGTAATCACTAACAATAAACGCATCGGGATTAGCGTCTTTAAATTTGTCGATACATTCTTCAAGTTGTTTTATATCATTGTTAAATGCAAAAATATTTATGGTCACGTATGCTTTCGCACCGAGCGAATGAGCCAACTCAACCGCACTTTTGAGGTTTTCCATGGTAATAAGCTGACCTTTGCGCATAGCTCTCAAGCTGAAATCCACAACCCCGAGATAAACCGCATTTGCGCCGTATTTTACGGCATATTCAAGTTTTTCCAAATTGCCCGCGGGCATTAAAAGTTCTACATCCTGCATAAGTGTATATTATCCGAAAGATTAAAAATAATCAACCAAATAGGTGATGTTATTTTATGATAAAAGTATAAGATAAAATTACGGAGAGAGAAATATGCATACAATAGAAAACGCAGCAATAACAATTAAAGAAATTTGGGAATACCAACACCCCGTAATGCATACGTGGTTTGTAATGAGTTCATTGTCAATTTGTATAATGTTTGCTCTTTTATATTTTGTTATTTAGTGCAATTCCGAAATATCAAACTTATATCCTAATATCTTAAAGATTGAGTTATCTTTGTTAGGTTTCCATGCTATAATCTTTTTATGAGGAATTTACGTAAATTTTTCGGATACTTAACTTTGATTTTGATTGCAATAAGTATGTTATACCCGTTTTTTGCAATGGTAAATCTGTCGTTTGTTCCTAACAACGAAATTTTTGCCGATGCGGGAAAAGTTATTCACTCAAATCTGACATTACAAAATTACAAAAATGTTTTTACCCAAATTCCTTTAAGCACATATTTTTTAAACAGTTTATTTGTTGCATCTGTTGTTACAATCGGTCAGGTTTTGTTCGCATCAATGGCGGGCTACGCTTTTGCAAGGCTTAATTTCAGATTTCGGGAAGGGTTGTTTTTGGTAATTCTCATTACCATGCTAATCCCTCCGCAAGTCAACATTATCCCGTTATTTTTTATAATGAGGGAATTTCACTGGATTAACACATATAATGCACTGATATTACCTGCACTTTTCGGAGGTTTTGGAGTATTTTTAATGAGGCAGTATTTTTTAGGTCTGCCGAAAGATTTGGAAGAATCCGCTAAAATAGACGGTTGCAATCTGTTCCAAACATTTTTCAAAATCGCTTTACCGCTTGCATTGCCGACCGTTGCAACACTTGCAATTTTTACTTTTGTATCAAGCTGGAACAGTTTTATGTGGCCGTTAATTGTAACAAATACGGAAGGAATGCGTACATTGCCCGTCGGACTTGCGATTTACAAAGGCAGTTTTCGTGAGATAACTCTGTGGGGTGAACTTCTTGCCTGTTCGGTAATCTGCACAATCCCCGTTATCGGAGTTTTTCTCTTGGGCAAAAAATATTTTATCTCCGACATCTTGCAGGGAGGGGTGAAGGAATAGGAGAATAGGAAATTTATCGATATGTACTTATCAAACTTACCTTACTCACCCTGCTTTTCTTACAATTTATATTTCAAAACCGAATTTGACCCCTGTGACGAAACATAAAGCATGCCATTTGTTATATTTATACCGTAAGGATTTTGGATATTTGATATAACAGTCGAGATTGAACCTGTCGGTGAAATTTTTATGACGTTATTTCCGTTGTAATTTGATACGTAAATATTGTCGGACGCATCACTCACCATTGCAATAGGCCCGTTGATTTTGGAATCTTTTATGAAAATCATGCGCTTTCCGTCAGGTGTAATTTTATAAATCATATTATCCGAAAAACATGAAACATAAATATTTCCTTTACTGTCGCCCGCAATTCCCGTAGGACTCGGAATATCATTAAACATTGCATTTGCACTGTCGGTTTTAATTTCCTCTTTTTGCATATCGGATTTTATAGTTTGCATATCCGTTCCGAGGCTTGTAGCAAGGGTTTTTGCCTGTGCATATACGGAGCTTTCGGGCGGAATTAATGCTAAATATTTTTTTGCATTATCGGTTTGACCGACTTTTATGCACAGATTTGCGGCTTTGTATACGGATTCGTAATCATCGGGTTTTCTGACCAAAATCTGCTTGAAAACACTTAATGCGGCATCATTTTGATGAAGATATTCCAAAATCGAGCCTAAATTGTAATAAGCATCAATATAGTTCGGGTCAAGACTTATTGCTCGCCTGAAAGCTGCCATGGATTTGTCATATTGTCCCGCTCTGTAATAATCCACACCCTGATTGTATTCCAATTTTGCCTCGTTTGAAGGGTTAAAGACGGGTTGTTCGGCAAACACCGCACCCGCCATACTTAGCATTAACAACGTAATCAAAAGTTTTTTCATTAAATTTCGTCCAATTTTTCAATAACTTTTTTATTTTTATCCGCAAACTCTTTTCCGCGGGCTAATATAGCAAGTTTCAAGATTTTTGCAAGATTTATTGACGCAAGTTTCTTATAATTATCCGGCAAACGCAAACTCCAGTTTGCATCACCCGAAGTTCCCGGTCTGTTGTAGACATCATAAATATTGAAATAGTCGGTAAAGAATATTTGAACATTTTCCGCATCACATGCAAAGAGTTCGACCAATTTTGTTTGAGCCAAAAATTGTGCATCATCAGTAAGTTTTACGATAATATCGTCTTTGTTTTCGGCATCTTTGAACAAATCTTCAACAAGATTTTTCGCATGTAAGTAGCCTTCGTGAGAATGAATATTTTTATCAGCCCACATCTTAACGGGTTCATTGTCATGAGTACCGACCATTGCCCAGCATTTTTTACCGATATTTGCACATCTGTAAGGGTCTTTAGGCTCGTCGGGTACAGTGAACTGCGTCAGCTTCATTCCCTGAAGTTCAAACGCTTTCATAACTTCGGCAACGGGGTTTGTTAAAGTTCCCAAATCTTCGCAAACAATGGCATCTTTGTCCAAACCTTCTTCTTTTGCGGCAGCAATAACAATTTTTTCGATAAGTCTGCCGTATGCCTTAATTTGTTCTTTTGTAAGCGTCTTTACTCTTTTTTCTTTATCTGCGGAAAGTTCCAAATCCAAATCTTCAATTTTTGCTATCGCATATTTTGAAAGTTCGGAATGTTCGGGAGAAGAATACAATCTGCCCGCGCCTTCTTCGATTTTCGGTTTTTTACCTGCTTTGTAGACCCAAGGATCAATCAAACCCACGATATGGTCAATTCTGACACCGCCCGGGTTTTCTTTGAACATTTTTTTGTAAAGGTTTTTCAAGAGTTGACCGCCTTCGTCCAAAGAACCGTCCGCATTGTACATTCTGTCGGGATCCATTACCGGGAAACCCCATGCTTGACCGTCTTTTGAAAAATAATCGGGAGGACAGCCAAGGCACCAGCCCTTTAAGAATAATGACTGATATGCCCAGGTATCTCTGTCGGAAAACGCAACCTGTCTGTCCGCAATCATCTTTATATCATGTTTTTTTGCAAATTCGCGGGTTTTATCGTTTTGTTTTGCGATTACGAACTGAGTAAATTTGTAAAGTTCAATTTCGTCAGAATATTTATTTTCAATTTCTTCAATGCGTTTTGCAAATTCAATTTTTTGTTCAATAGACTGCGGATTGAAAAGATTTTTGTCTGTTTCCGAACTCCACATAGGCCAGTAATCGTTTCCGTGTTCTACAGAAAGTGCTTCGTATAAACTGTCTTTGTCAAGCCAGAAAGAATTTTCGCTTTTGAAAACTCTGAATTCTTTTTCCAACTTTTTATCAGGATTGGCTTTAAAATTATTCCATGCTTCCTGCATAGCCTCACCGTATTTTTTATAAGCGTATGAGTAAGCAGTTTTGTTTGTATTCGCATTAGGATTGTTGCTTACGATATCATAATAAGTTGTTTCGGAAAGAATACCGTTCCATTCTTTGCCCGTAAGTTCTTTAAGATCTATAAACAAGGGATTTCCCGAAAAAATCGTACCGGTATACGGCGAGGAATCACAACTTTTTGTTTTGCCTGCGGGTCCGAGTTGGATTGCATCAAATAACCCCGATGCAAAACGAATAAATTCATGCCCGCCCTCGGTGTTTATGCTTCCAAATCCCGTATTCTCGTTTTCTGCAGACGGAAAAGATCCGTTATGCATTATAAACGCAAAATTTTTTTTACCTAAAGTTTTTAGAGCTTTTCTTATCGTTTTTTTAGCTTTTTCGTCCAAGACACAAGACTGTTTTTCCAATGTACAAGTCATAATTTCCCCTTTTTCCTAAATATAACATGGTGATGATAACATGGGAGCAAAAAAAAAACAATATGGGGAAGCTGGGTAAGTATGATAAGTTTGCTAAGTTCGGTAAGTACGTATCTGGCAGTTATTCCCGTAGAGTATCATACCCCCCTTACTTATCCGACTTATCAAACTTTTTAAAAATTCTAATTCTCAAGAATTAGTTAAAATTAATTAATATTTCTATAAAAATACTTGACAAATTTTAAGTAATCATTTAAAATAAGGTTACAAAAAGATTTTTCGAAACGTTTTATGCACAATTTAGGATTTTATGCACAAGAATTTTGAGAGATCAGAGGTTCGATTAGAATAAGAAAGGTGAAAAGATTATGACAAAAAGATTCGGTTTCACACTCGCAGAAGTGTTGATTACTCTTGGTATTATCGGTGTTGTAGCAGCAATGACAATGCCTACATTGATTAACCAAACAAACGGCGCACAGTACAAAGCAGCTTACAAAAAAGCATTG
>CADBNI010000021.1 GCA_902795965.1 uncultured bacterium | reverse complement strand
ATGTATAGAGGTATGGAGGAATAGCCTTTTACATAAATAGCTATTCCTCTATTCTTCTAATCCTCTATCCCCCTGTACCCCTCACCCAATTTGCTAAACTCACATTGGTTCGTTAAGCAACTTTTCCCTCTCCCCGTTGGGGCGAGGGAAAAGTTTTCATGTCATTGCGTGACACGGAATCTATCAGTTTGATTTAAAAAATCAACATTAATAGATGCTGAAACGAATTCAGCATGACGGAGGTCAATCCGACGTTCAGGGTGACAGTAAGGTTCCCGTTGAGGCGAGGAAAAAATTATGCAAACCTTATATCAGAACTTTTTCAGCTTTGCATAAGCTGCGTCCATTGCCTTGACACCCATTTTGCCAAAGTCGATTGTATACATCATACTGTCGCCGATTTGACTTACTTCTTTGATATGTCCGACACCCAATTTATCGTGAAAAACCCTTTCACCTTCATTAAAAACATATTCTATCGGTTGTTCCATACGTTTTTGTCGTTCGGCATCAGCCTCCTGCTGCCTGCGTTCGTTTTCGCGTTTTTCCTCAAGCATACGTTTTATCGCATTGTCCTTAAAAAATTCCTTAACCCGTTCTTCATCACGCTGCTTGTTTTCTTTTGATTTAACCAAAATAGTACGGCTCGGAGTCCTTTTCGGTTCGGAATAATAGTTTTGTTTTTGTCTGTCTGCTTGGGAATTTCCTGTTGCAAGCCCTCTTGTCGGAGCGACAAACCCTTTGCCGAAACCACTTGAAGGTTTTACATACCCGAAACTGTCAGTTTGTGCGGCAGAATAAGAAAAATCCGATTTGCCCGTCTTTGCTTTTGAAACCGCATTACGGAAAGTCGAAGAATCGGACATACTGCCTTCAAACCCAATCGTATTCAAGAGTTGGCGCGGAATTTCTTCGATAAATCTTGACGGGTTGTAATACTTATATTCCCCCCACATTTGTCTGCGTTTTGCCGAGGTCAGATACAATTTTTCTTCCGCACGCGTAACCCCGACATACATCAATCTGCGTTCTTCCTCCATTTCGGACGGAATATTGAAAGTTCTCTGGTGCGGGAAAATCCCTTCATCACAACCCGCCAAAAATACTACGGGAAATTCAAGCCCTTTTGCCGAGTGCAAAGTCATTAAAGTAACATTATTCGAGATATTATCCATTCCGTCAATATCCGACACAAGTGCAATCTGCTGCAAAAACTCACCGAGTGCGTTTTCGTTTTCTTCCGGCTCAAATTCGCCCGCAACATTGACAAGCTCTTGAAGGTTGTCAATATCGGCTTCGCTTTCGGGGGTGTTTTCCCTTTGCAATTCCGCAAGATAACCCGATTTTTCAATAACAAGCGTTACAAAATCCTGCAAATTGTAGGACGAAACCGCATCTTTAAATTTCAAAATCAATTCCGCAAACTCTTTCAATTTTGTTCTTGTTCTCGGAGGAATTTCAAGCGCATCATCAATCCTCAAACAAGCCGCAAAAAGACTTATGTCCAAACCATCGGCAAAATCGGAAAGGTTTTTTACAGTCGTTTCGCCTATTGCACGTTTCGGAACATTCACAATTCGTCTGAAACTTTGCGAATCATCATTGTTATAAATTAATTTTAAATAAGCAACAATATCTTTAATCTCTTTTCTGTCGTAGAATTTCAGACCACCGTAAATTCTGTAAGGGATTCCCGCCGCAATACAGGCTTCTTCCAAGGCACGGGATTGTGAATTTGTTCTGTAAAGCACGGCATAGCGATTGTAATCTCCGCCCGAATCCTGTTTAATCCTGCTTGCAATAAAGTTTGCCTCATCAGATTCGTCCTGCGCCTCAAAATAGTCAATAAGTTCGCCTTCGCCTTTGTTTGAATAAAGGACTTTGTCAACACGTTCGGTGTTGTTTTCAATAATAGCGTTTGCAACATTCAAAATATTTGCGGTCGAACGGTAATTTTGTTCCAGCTTAATCAATTTGGTATTTTTAAAATCACGCTGAAAGTTCAAAATAATCGTATAATCCGCCCCGCGCCAACTGTAAATTGATTGATCGACATCACCTACAACACAGAGAGAACGCTCTTTTGGAACTTCTGCCGAAAGATTTGTATAAAGCATATTGACCAAATTGTATTGCGCCATATTGGTATCCTGATATTCGTCAACCAAAATATGCTGAAATCTTTTGTAATAATATTCTCTGACTTCTTTGCACTGCTCAAGAAGTTTTACGGTAAGCATTAGCATATCGTCAAAATCAATAGCATTGTTGTTGTTTAGTGCATTTTCGTATTCTTCGTAAATCGAGGCAATTTTTTGGGATTTGAAATCTCTTGCAAAAGTTGCAAACGTATAAGCGTCCTGCATTTTGTTTTTTGCGTTGGAAATAACAGATTTAACAAGTTTCGGCTGATAAATTTTATCGTCAAGATTAAGCTTTTTGATAGCGCGTTTGATAACGGCACTCGTATCATTATCATCATAGATTGAAAAATTTCTGTCCAATTTTTTGCCGGATTGAAAACTGTAATTTTCAATATTTTCGCGCAAAATTCTTCCGCAAATACCGTGAAAAGTTCCGACCCACATATATTTTACGACATCTTCACCCAAGATATTTCCCAAACGTTCTTTCATTTCTTTAGCGGCTTTGTTTGTAAACGTAACCGCCAAGATATTTTTCGGTCTAATGTTACAATTTTTTATCAAATAAGCAATTCTTGATGTTAAGAGTTTTGTTTTTCCGCTGCCCGCTCCCGCAAGGACTAAGAGCGGTCCTTCGGTAGTTTGAACTGCTTCTCTTTGCTCTTTGTTAAGATTATCCAACAAATTTTCCATATCCCTATTCCCAAAATTAATTTTTTGTGCTATAATCAGCATAAACTAAACAAGTATTATTTGCAATCAGAAAGTGAGAAAAATGGTGGAAATTGACATGACAAAAATTTTGATGAGTTCTGAAGATGAAAACAAAGAAAAACAAAATTCAATCGTAGTACCTATTGATGATATGGATACGGTCGCGTCAGATTCACCGAATACGGTAGATGAACTTGCGATGGAACTTGCGACAATAAAACAATCCGCAAAAAAAATTGCGATTATCGGAAGCCGTAACTTGCCGATTACGCATCAGCAAATGATAGAAACTCTTGCAACCGCTCTTGTTATGCAAGGTAATACAATCATTACTTCGGGCGGTTCTTCGGGAACAAATGCTGCCGCTATTCGCGGTGCTATGAAAGCTAATCCCGACAAATTGAAGGTTATTTTACCTCAGACTATCGGTCAGCAGCCGAGTGATGTTCAAAATCAGCTTATCGGTGTTCCGAATATTATCGAACACCCCGACAGAGCAATGATGACACTTGCCGATGCATCAAGAGTTTGCAACAGAGAAATTATTGACGATTGTAACCAGCTTATTTGTTTCTTATCCCATACGAGTAAGACTTTGCACAATGCGGTTCAATACGCGGAAGAAGGTCATAAAGTAATTACCGTATTCTATTTGGATTAATTTTTATGTCTGAAAATTTGAAAAAACTTACGGGCAAGCATGGCTTTGAAACCGTAGCAAAACATCTTGTTGACGATTGTGATACGGAACTTTTCAAAGAGCTTGTCGAAAAAGACGATTTTTTATTCGATTTTGTTAAAGAAAATGTGGCAAAAAGGCTTCAAAACGTTATAAATGAGACGAATTACAAGAATTTGCTCCCGTTTTTGAAATACTATTCGCCTTATTATGAACAGGTTATTGTTTCAAATTTGGTCAAATTTGCCGATGAAGACTTGACGGATTTTATGCTGGACAGGTTTGAAAACGGAGATTTGAACGAAAAAACTTATTGCGCAAGGTATTTTGCTTATGTAAAAGATCCGCTTGCAAAAGAATTTTTGACTAAATATTCATATTGCGAAAATGATGATTTGGCAAGGAATTGTGCCACTACACTCGCTGTTTGGCAGGATAGAGAAAGTTTTGAGAACGCTTTGAAAAAATTGGAAAGCATTGACGATTTTGAGAAATTTTCTGCGGTAAAATTTTTGACCGCTTACGGTGACAAAACTGCTGTTCAACCGATTATAAATGCCATGAAAAATTCGGGCATGGCGGAAAATATTGCGGGTGAAATCCCTTATTTGGAAAGCATTTTTGAAATTTTGGACAAAAATTTTGATGACGGATTAATTGTTTTGAATTATATAATCAACGGTTTGGGCGAAATTTTGCCGTTGGCTTGCGTGTTTGATTACGAGTTGTTTGACGTTTTTGAAATGCTTTCGGGCAAAGCGGAAAAGTGCGCGGTTGTCTTGCTTAATGCGCGCGAAAAATTTGAAACATTGACGGAAAATGACGAGTATCTTTTTGACGAAGACAAAGATACGAAAAACGAAATTTACGATATAAAAAAAGTGCTTAAAAACATCAATTTCAAAGAGCTGAAACAATATGTCACGCAGGAATTGAGAGATGACAGCCCGTTTGTTTTTACGGCATTGGAGCTTTCTGATGATGTCCTTGCGATACGCGAGCTTTTGAAATCCGATAATCAGACGGTAATACTAAAAACCGCCGAAGTTTTGAAAAACTTGGGCAGTTTTGACGAAACCGCAAGAACGGTAGCACTTTTGAAAGTCACCGATATCAATATCAAAGCGATAATAAGAGCATTGTAGAATTAAAACCTTACGGGGTAATCTTCCTTGATTTGCCAGCCGTCAGCCTCTATCAATGCCGCACAATGTAATTTTAGAGTTGAATTACAACCATATGACACATCGTTCATAAGTTTATCTCTTTTGTAGCCGGAATGATATGTAATGATGCCTTGTTGCCTTGGGGCAAAGAAAAATGTTGTTTTCCCGTCAAGCCCATGACTTAAAAGGTCAGCTCCGTTAATGTCAATATAATCTTTACATGCCTTATGGTTTATGCAATAAACGATATGCAAATTTTTTATATAATCGTCACCGTTATACATTACAAATTCCGAACCGTCTGTTAATTTTACCAAAATTCCTTTTGGTAATTTTTCTATTTCTTTACTTGTAAAATACGGTGCAAAATATTTATTATACCAGGTGTAAAGAGTTTCACCGTCCCAGCCTTTTAATTCAGATGCGTCCCAATTTTCAAATTCCGCATTGTCAATCTCCGACATTTTTAATGCCTGATTCATTACAGAATGAAATTTTTTGAGTTTTGTAACAACTTCATGCTTTTTATAATTTGAAATAAGCACAGGCATGGTCATGGCGGCTACAACACCGATAATACCGAGGGTGATTAAAACTTCCGCAAGAGTGAAACCTTTTTTCTTTTCCATAATATTTCTCCTTTAGTATTGAACTTTATACCATATATTAAGAATTTTAATTCTTAATATATGAAATATAATTCTATAAATTAGAATATCATGGATATTAAGAAATTGTCAAGTTATATAGAATTTGAATATGCAAGAAAAGGAAATAATAGAAAAAATAGCGGATAACATTCGCATAGAAAGATTAAAAAGACGTATTCCGCAGGAAAAGTTAGCGGAAATGGTTGACATTTCTACCAAGTACCTGAACATGATTGAAAATCGCAAGGCAAATCCGACTATCGTAATTGTCGTAAAAATCTGCAACGCTTTAAATATTTCTCTGAACGATATTTACCATTGAATTGAGGCTTTTTCGGCTGTTTTTGTCACGGGGAGTTCAAACGTAAATTTTATCTTATTTTCACCGATATTTTCCGCAAAAATCCTCCCTCCGTGCGCATCTACAACTTTTTTGGAAAAATAAAGCCCCAAACCGACACCCGTCAGCTTGTTTCCCGAAACGTATTTTTCAAAAATATGTTCCAAAACATCTTCAGGAATATTATTCCCGTAATTTATAAACTCAAAAACCGCATTATCCGCGCGTTTATAAATATTAATAACCAAATCCGTTCCCCTAAACGCATAATTCAACGCGTTATTGAGTAAATTTCCCACAACCCTGCGCAACTGTACAATATCACCCGACAAATCCTCTTTTATATCCGAATTATAAAAAATTCTGATTTCGCGACTCTTGGCAAGCGGTTTAACCTCATTTAAGCAGGATTTCATCAACGTATCCACGGAAAACACCGTTCTTTCAAGCTCAATTACACCGTTGTCATACTTATAAGTATTAAGTAGCGAACCGAGCATATTTTGCATATATTTTGAGGATTCGATTATAATCTCCAACAATTCGTGTTGTTCCGCGCTCAATTTGCCGTACATTCCGTCATTAAGCATTTTCAAACTCATCAACTGCGCCTGAACGGGATTTTTCAAATCGTGCGTAAGCGTTGCCATAAACATCTCTTTTTGAGCCTCAAGTTGTTTTTTCTTTTCCAAAAGCTCCTTTTGTTCATTAATTTTTCGCACAAGATTTTGTTTTAAAATTTCTTCTTTAGTTATATCGTGTGATATTGAAACAATTCCCGTAATTTCGCAATCTTGAACTATCGGAACAGAAGTATGCTTTAAAATTTTTCCGCCGTAATCACGACCGAGCGAAAACACACAAGTGACGGGTTCGCGCGTAAACAAAACCTGACGTAAATGTTCGCACAACTGAGAATAACACTCAAAGGGCAATATCTCACGCATATTTTTACCGATAACACGAGAACTGTGAGAAAAATTCAATAGCTTCAAAAATGTTCGACTGCAAAGCGAATAATCGTAATTCAAATCTTTTACGGTTATTATTTCCTGACTGTTTTCCATAAAATAATCAAAAAGAATATCTTTGTGAAATTCAATCATCATAATTTTATCATAAAACCCTAATACCGTTTTTTCAAGAAATATAGGCAAATTATAGACTTTAGTGGAACAAATAGTGAGGTGAGTTTAGTGAGTGAATTAAGTGAGTTAAGTTGTATCAAAAGTTATATTTTATCAATCCGTAAAGCACCTTACTCACTCCACTCACTAAACTCACCTTACTCACCTTACTTTACATTTATACATACTTTGTATTTTTTGTGAATATTTTTGATAACATAAAAAGAAATATAGCAAAAAAATTTTTGTTGGTTTTTTAGAATTAAAAAAGGATTTATAAATTGCAAAATACAATAGTCAAAATTCGAAGCAACGTACAAAACGACCTTCTGCAATCCGATACAAACCTCTGTATTTACATAGAAAAAGAATTGAAAAAACTTTTTGCCGATGAACTTTTATCGGACAATTCGATTTTCAGAAGGGTTGATACAACTGCGATTCACAAAATGGCACTGTTTATGTCGGGAACAATCAAACGTTCATGTTCAATCGGGATTGCGGGCGAAACCGCGAGCGGAAAATCGACTATTGCACTTGATATTATCAACACGGTTCAATCTTTTGCAGACAAATATAATATTAAAAATGCAATTACAAGAATTAATACGGACGATTATTATTACGATCGCTCCGACATGGTAAAAAGAGCAGGGAGTTTTGCCGAATTTGCAAAACATTATGACCTTGATGTACCCGAGGCATTGGAATTAGAGCTTATGAAAAAACATATCAAAGCCCTTTTGGACGGGGATACGGTATTTTTGCCCGAATATGATATGTCAGGTACGGCAATCAGGCGTGACAACGTGAAAATCGCTGTCCCGTCAAAAATTGTTATATCAGAGGGCTTGTTCACTTTAACAAAAAAAGTCGTTGACGCATTTGATTTCAAAATTTACGTTGACGTTTCTCACAACGTCCAAAAAGAAAGATTTTACCGCAGGGCGGAGGAAAGACATCTTGGGGATTCTGCCGATGAAGTTTACGAAAACGCATCTTCAAAAGCAAAAACCTACATTCACCCTACCGCAATGAAGGCGGACATAATCCTTTCGGGCGAAGCTGACAGAACAGCTTACAGAGAATTTATCAACAAAATGATTTCGCTTGTAAAAGAAGTTATTCGCAAATAATTTTTGCAACCGCTTTTTTTACCGTATCAAAAGATGTTTTTATCTGAGGACGGTGAGCTTCATGCGGATAAATCAAAACGAATTTGAAAGGTTGCATTATGATTTTTTCGGGTTGTTTTAACGGCGGTTCAAAAAACATTACGTCACGATTTTCGTCATAGGGTTCGGAAATTTGCAAACCTTCTGTCGGAATTATGTCTATTTCTTCTTCGCCCGACAAAATCATTTGAACATCAATATATTTTTTATGAGCTTCAAATCTACATTCACCGTGCGGTTTTGGACTGTAAACATCAACATTCACAAAATTGTTTTCGTCAATTTCATAATGTCCTTCGGGAGTTTGTGCGGAAAGTCCGATTAAAAAATCTGCGATATTAACGGGAATTTGAGGATATTTTGAGATGTTTTTTATATCATCAATAATCATTTCAATTCCTCATAAGCACGCTCAAAATCTTCTTTGTTAGGAGCTTTCCCATGCCAGCCCGCATTATTTTCCATAAACGAAACACCTTTGCCTTTTATCGTATTTGCAATAATTGCAATCGGGCGCGGGTTTTGTTTTGCCTTTTCGATTGCCGTATAAATCGCCTGAATATCATGCCCGTCAATTTCCATAACGTCCCAATTAAACGCTTTTATTTTGTCGGCAAGATTGTCAAGAGATTTTACATCTTCCGTATTCCCGTCAATTTGAAGTTTATTCCTGTCGATTATTGCAATAATATTGTCCAATTTTTCGTGAGCAATATGCATAAACGCTTCCCAAACACTGCCTTCCTGCAACTCTCCGTCACCCAAAAGGCAATAAACTTTTGCGGGGCATTTATCAAGCCTTAACCCGAGTGCCATACCGCAGGCAATCGACAATCCCTGTCCCAAAGAACCCGTTGCAGCATCAACTCCGCGGCACATAGGGTGCGGGTGTCCCTGGAGCTTTGAGCCTTTCATACGGAAAGTCATCAAATCATCTTTAGAAATAAAACCTGTCTGCGCCAAAACCGAATACAAAACTGCAGATGCATGCCCCTTTGAAAGAACAAATCTGTCACGTTTTGCAAAATCTTTATCATCAGCCCATTTTTTCGGGACATTCATAAACTTATGATAAAGTACCGTCAAAATATCAGCACAGGAAAAAGCTCCTCCTATATGCCCCGATTGAGCGTTATAAATCATTTTCAAGGCATTTCGTCTGTTTTCCCGTGCAAGTTCTTTCAAATTATTTATTTCAGCTTCGTTTAACATTTAAACTCCTTTTATTTTTTCTCTAAAAACTCTCAATACAAACAAAGGCAAAGTCGGAAAAATTCTCTTAAACCTTTGCGGTTCTTTTATTGTTCGGTAAAGCCATTCCATACCGATAGCCTGCCAAAATTTCGGAGCTCTTTGAACAGCTCCCGCCCAAACGTCAAAACTTCCGCCAACACCAATAAACAGAGTATTCGGCATCATTTGTTTTGCTTTTTGAATAAACAATTCCTGCTTTGGCGAACCCAAGGCGCACAAAACAAGCCTTGCATTACTTTGCGCCAAATCGTTCAAAACCCTCTGTTCATCTTGAAAATATCCGTCCTGACAATATACGATATTAAGATTTTTAATTTCGTTTTTCAAATTTTCCGAGGCTTTTTTGATAATTTCGGGTTTTGCACCGACTAATGCGACATTTGGACATTCTTCAAGCATTCTGCGAGCAAACTCTATTCCGGGGATTCGTCTTACCTTATGTCCTATAATCATAAGTCCGAGCTGAACTCCGATACTTTCGGGGATAACAAGTTCAGAAGAATTTACTATATCAATCATATCGGGATTTGACATCATTTCGGGATTAATTGTCACAACCTGCCCCGAAATACCCTTTGCGTATTCAACCGCACTTTCAAAATCATAAGTATCAATATCAAAACCTAAAAGTTTTACTCTCATAAAGTTATTATAGTTTTAATCCGTTATTTTGGCAAGTTTAAAGAGAAAATCTTCGTTCGCTCCGTTTTTCAAGCCTTTCGGGATAAAGTTTTCCTTAAACCTTTCTATCGCATATCTGTCAGTCATTCCCGAAATATAATCGGTAACAATTCTCTCAATTCTGTTTTCTTCGCAAACGGGTTTAAGCATTTCGCAATAAAGATAAAACAGTTCTTTTACGACATTTCTTGCCTTTTTTTCTTCGAGCTTTGCGGGAGAATCTATATAGACATTTTCAAACATCCATTCTCTGAGTTTTGTCGTATAGTGCCAGCCTTCCTCACTCATTGTTACATTCGGTTTGCCTTCCGAATTGTTGACTATCTCATTAATCATTTTATTCAGCCTTTGAGATTGGTTTGACGAAAAATAATTTATACAATCTTTTGGCAAATCGCTTTCCGCAATAATTCCCGCACGAATTGAATCTTCAATATCGTGATTTATATAAGCAATTTTATCCGCAAGCTGAACGATTTGCGCTTCAGGCGTTTTCGGCTCATAACCCCACGTATGGGTTAAAATCCCGTCAACCGTTTCTCGGCAAAGGTTTAAATCTTCCAAAACTTCTACCACTCTTACACTCTGTATATTATGGTGAAATCCGCCCTTAACAAGTTCGTTCAAAACCCCTTCTCCGCAGTGTCCGAACGGAGTATGTCCCAAATCATGTCCGAGCGCAATCGCTTCCGTCAAATCTTCATTCATATCCAATGCACGAGCAATCGACCTTCCGATTTGCGAAACTTCCAACGTATGCGTCAAACGGGTTCTGAAATGATCATCAAACGGAGAAAGAAACACTTGAGTTTTGTGTTTCAAACGTCTGAATGCCTTTGAATGTAATATTCTGTCCCTGTCACGCTGAAACTCCGTACGCATGGGAGAAATTTCTTCTTCCTTTTTTCGCCCGAGCGAAAATCTGCTCTTTGTTGCAAATTCACTCAAACAGTCAAACTCTCTTTGCTCAAGTTTTTCTTTTATGGTTTTGAAAGTCATTGTAAACCCTCCAAAACCAATTTAACAAAAAAATCAGTCTTATGTCATACTTTATCCGATTGAGGTTTTAGGTTTTGTTTTTGCACGGAAACTCCAATGGAATATTTTTTGCGCATATCATCAACAACAACACCGGCTTTGTTCATCACCCAACCGGAAAGAAGACCGAGTGCCATAGCTTTTCCGCCCGAAACAAGTCTTGCGGTAGAATATAATGAAGTTGCGATTGCACCAATGGCAGGAATCCCGTATTTTAACGAAGCAGAAATTCTTTCATCTTTATCTTTAGATTTGCCCAAGAACCAACCGACAGCACCTACTGCACCAATAATGGAAAGCACATCGGTCGGAGCAGAACCCAATTTTAAATCTCTCAATTTATCAAAATATTGAATTGTTTCTTTATTTATCGAATTATCGAGCGATTTTGTAACAGTATGTATATGAGATTTCAATTTCATAAAATCTTTATGCGAAACATACGGTTTGTATAACGAAGAAATATCCTGCAAAATTCCCTTAGAATCATCAGAGATAATTCTGTTTACTTCATTAATATAAGCTGACATTGATTTTGTAGCTTCGGGAGTATAACCATGTTTTTTTGCCTGTTTGTGGAAAGTTTGTGATAGTTTGTTTAAGTTTTCACAAATTTCTTTGTTTAAGACATTTCTTTGTACTGCCTCTTTTTCACCCGAAAGTTTTTTATATTTTTTCATATTTTGCCTGATGGCTTCAAGTGCGGAATTTGTTTCCATATCCGCCGGGTGGATAAATTTTTGAATATTATCAACAGCTTTCATTGTAGCCTTGTAGTTATCAATAACATTATGCGAAATAATTCTGCGCAACACACCGGTTTCTTTTGTCATACGCATTTTGTGAGGAAGAATATAGTTTTCGGCAATAAATGTTTGGAACATTCTTTTCGATTTAAAGTTTTTCAAATCGCTGAAACTTGCGCCCCAAAAATTGTCAAACAATCCGTCCGTAGCCTTTTCCATACCCGCAAGACGTTCATTACGCGCATTCAAACCAAAGCCTTTGTCAAGATTTTCGTTAAGGAGCATCATTCTTAGCTCAATATCTTCAATAACTTCTTTTAATTTCGGATTGTTAGGGTTTTCTTCCAACAATTTTTGGTTTAAAGAAGTTACGTATTCGTTAAATGTAGCAAATTTTCTGTTTGTTTTTGCATAAGCGGAATTTACGGTTTTTCGGCTTATACGATTAAAGAAATTTGTAATCCCTTGATGGATTTTTTTTGTAAACAGTCGTTTCCCGTCTTTTCCGAACATAAGTTTTTGGAACAAAACATCTTTCAGAGTTGTTAAATTATTTATACTTTCGGTTTTTTCAAGAAACGAGTTAATTTTGTTGATTGAGTATCTGTAAAAGTTTTGGAATTTTCCGCCTTTAGCGTTTTTCCTTGCCAACTTGATTTTCAATCGTTCCAAATATTTTGCGGCGGTTTTCGGCAAAGCCCCTTTCATAAGCGCAAGTATTCCAAAACCTGCAACCATAGCCGACACAGCTATTGTCATGCCCCATTTTTTTTGATTTTTACTCTCAATTTCCTGCGGATGCGCGTTCAAGTACCAGCCGTTTTTCGGCTGCGAAAAATCGCTAAATGTCCGCGTTTGGACACTATTTGGCACTACCTGATTAATCATACATATATATAAACACAAAATAAATCAAAAAATTTACATGTTTGTAAAGATTTATTATAACTCGTATAATTTTTCAAAATCCAAATCAAGAGCTTTCAAAATTGCAATAAGAGTAGAAAATTTTATATCAACAAGCCCGCGTTCAATCTTGCTGATATGATGTGTTTGAACACCGACAAGCTCCGCTAATTTTTCCTGCGACAGAAATTTTCTGTTCCGTTCTGCTTTAATATTTTTCCCTAATTCAACCAAATCTGTATTCATTGGTGTATGATATTATATTGACAAAATATATTCTATATGCTACAATGTATATATAATACACTATAGGATTATATAAGGAGCGGAATATGATTATTGACATTGATACATTAAAAAAGCATTTAGAGGCTTGGAGGAATAAAAGAACAGTTTTTACAGTGAGGGGTTTACCCGATAAGAACTTCTCACCTCTCACATCTCACGTTTCACAACAGACTTTCCGTAATACTGAACTTGATTCAGCATCTCAAAACAAGATTCTGAAACAAGTTCAGAATGACGTGAAAGACGGAAAGTCTGTTAAGAAAGCCGCCTTTACCTTAGCAGAGGTATTAATCACCCTCGGTGTTATCGGGGTTGTTGCAGCAGTCACACTACCGACTTTGATTGCGAATTACCAAAAACATGTTACGGTTACGCAACTTAAAAAAGCGTACACGGAATTTTCACAGGCAATGCAAAAAGCGGAAAGTGACCACGGATTAATGGAGACCTGGGATTTTGCCGATTTTGATACCGCGCAAGAGAGATTGACGTATTTTGGTGAAAATTATTTGTTTCCATATATAAAAATAATTAAAAAATGTATTCCGACGTCAAACGAATGCTGGGCTGATAATGTCATGTCGCTTGGCGGTAGAAACGCTTTAAGTAATAATGGTACACGCGGTTCTTTTGTAACTGCAAACGGTTATTCTGTATATTATTGGATGCATGGTTCCGGCACCGGTTTGGTTTATTATGTTGATATTAACGGATTTAAAGCTCCCAATATTGTCGGAAAAGACATATTCTATTTTCAGGCAAATTGGGGGAAAACTTCATCTAAACAAGGATGCTATCCTTATGGTTTGCATTTTACCACACCGTATACACGTCAATCATTATTAAACGGTAATGGCTTTACCGATTCAAATTATGCTTGTAAAAAAGCAAATCATTCAACCAACGGTTTAACTTGTGCAGCTATAATCATGCTTGACGGGTGGAAGATTGCACCCGATTACCCTTGGTAAATCTTAGCCACTTCCATTGCGGCTTCACGCGAAGACACCTTATCCGACAAAAGCGATTTTACCTCGCCCAACTCTTTTATATTATTTTCACGATATGCACTGTCGTACAACAACCGCTCAATCTCACAGGTAATCTTGTTAACATTAACATTGCCCTGTATAATTTCGGGAACAATTAATTTTCCGCCGATAATATTCGGCAAAGAAACCCGCTTTATGCATCTTACCAACAAATAAATAAAATAGAATAACCAAGGTCCGCGATAAGCAATTATCATCGGAGTTTGATAAAGACAAGCCTCCAATGCAACCGTTCCCGATGCCAAAATCAAAGCGTCGGAAACACTCAAAAGTGCTTGATTTTCACCTTTTATAACCTTAAAATCCGTCTTTTTCAAAAATTTATCATAAACTTCGTCCGACAAATTAGGTGCATGTGAAATACAAAACTGCAATTCGGGATGCCTTTTTTGAAGGTTTTGCGCAGTCTTAACAAAAACATTCATCAAATATTTCAACTCAAAAACCCTTGATCCCGGAAAAATAGAAACCAATTTTCTACTTTTGTCAAACCCGTGTTTTTCAAAAAATTCATCACGGTTTGCTCGTTCGGGCAACTGCGAAACAAGCGGGTGTCCGCAATAATGAACCTTTATACCGCAACTTTCGTACAAATTTTTTTCAAACGGAAAAATACAAAGTACTTCATCAACATTTTTCTTAATTTTCTTAATTCTGCCTTTTCTGCTTGCCCAAACCTGCGGAGGAATATAATACAAAACCTTTATTCCCGCTTTTTTGAAAAATCCCGCAACACGAAGATTAAAACCGCCGTAATCAATCAGCAAAACCGCATCAGGTTTAAACTCTTTTGTAACATAATCCACAACCCTTTTACCCAGCATTATGTGATTAAAAATAATCTGGGGCGACAACCCGACCGAACCCATTTTTCCATGGTCTGCAAAAAGTTTCACCCCCGCAGATTTCATATTCTCACCGCCGACACCTTCAATAATAATATCGGAATCAAGCTCCCTCAAGGCTTTCACGACATGTGATGCGTGGATATCACCCGAATATTCACCTGTTACGATAAAAAGTTTTTTCATACCGCCATAATTACAATTTTATGCCTGTCGGCAAATTTTATAACCTGTTCCTGATTAACGATAATAGTTTCGTTAGCCTCAACCGCAATCAATGATGCTCTGTATTTTTTCATGGTTTTTAACGTTCTCAAACCGATTGCTGGGATATCAAATCTCTTATCCTGTGAGGGCTTTGCGACCTTAACAACAACCGCATTTTTCTTAGCTAATTTTGCACCACGCTTAATACAAGCATCAGTACCTTCAATAGCCTCAACCGCCATTGCCATTTTGTCCTTAATGACAACAGACTGTCCGACATCAACTTTGCCCATTTCTTTTGCAAGCCAAAATCCGTAATTAACGTCATTCATTTGTTCTTCAGTCGGTTTGTATTTACCCAAAACACCTGACGGAATCATAAGATTTTTAATAAATATGGTTTGATCAAGAACCGTAATATTACGTTTTTCAAACTCTTTAACAATCAAAAGCATAACTTCATCATCATTAAGACGTTTGACTGATTTCAAAATTTCAATAGCGCGTTTGTCGAACTTATGAAGTTTCAAAAGAACTTTTTTATGAACTTTTCCCAAAAACGTAACCTGTTTGATTTCGTTATCGGTAAATATTTTTTCAATCTTTCCGATTTCACCGGGGTGGCAGTGGTATATTTTAGAGCAGTATTTTTTCAACTCTTTATAATTACCTTTATCCAAAGAAACACAAATAACTTCAAACCCGTTTTCTTTGGCATGACGAGCCATTTCTACGGGCAAAATCCCGTCTCCCGCTATTAAACCCTGTTTATTTTCCAACATTATTGACATAATTTTCCTCGTTTTTATTATATCACAACTATTTTTTGAGTGAATTTATTTCTGCAACCTGTTCATCACTAAACAAAACGGGTTTACCCAAAACTTTTGTATTAAATACGACTTGAGCATAAGATTCGGCAAGTTCAAGTTTCAAAAATGCATCTTTTATCGTTTTGTCACCGACAATAAAACCATGATTTGCCATCAAAACAGCGTCATAATCTTTGAAATACTTTGCAGTCTTTTCAACCAAATCCATAGAAGATGGCAGACCGTATTCAGCTAACGGAATTTGTCCGAAATAAAAAACATTTTCCGCCATAATCGGCTCGTCAAGCGCAATATGACAACAAGCAAACGTACTCAAAAACGGTGAATGAACGTGAATTATATAATTCACGTCAGGTCTTTGCCTGTAAAATTCGGCATGGAGCATTTTTTCGGACGAAGGTTTTTTATTTCCCTCAACCAAATTACCTTCAAAATCCATCAATACAAGCTCATCTTCCGACAAATATCCGTTTGCAGAACCTGATGAGGTTATAAGAATTTTGTCGCCATATCGTGCGGAAAGGTTTCCCGAATAACCGGGTGTGAAATTTTTTTCTCCCGCAAGTTTACCGTAATGTATCAGTTCTTTTTTTAAAGTTTCAATTTCGTTCATTATAATTCTTCTCTGTTCGGATCTTCAATATTTACAACTTCCGCATACATCATTTTCTTGGGTTTTTCCGCTACCTTTTGACCGTCATCAAATACTTTCAATTCGACTTCATCTTCATCTTTTGCGGAGAGTTTGTCGGGGTTTTTGATAATCATTCTTTCGTAATTAAGCGTTGAACCTTTCGTATCCATTGCAATCAGGAATGAAACATAGGTCTGGCGTCTTTCCCAGTCGTAACCGAGGTTGATTTTAAAATCATCAGGTCCGATAGCAAGTATGAACATATTTTCCTGAAACAATTTGCCGTTGGGCGAATCATTGGTAAGGTTTATGTTGCCTGACCAACCGACCGTAATATATTTATTAAGCCTCAATGCTTCTCTGATATACAAACATCCATGCCCGTATCTGTAAGCATCATACCTTCTCATAGGTGTACCGTCCTGGTATGCGGAAGCATAAAATGTAATGTCCTGCATCCAATATTTTAATTGAGTATGCACACGGGGACCGACTCTCCCGACAAACTGCGTATCACCTGTTCCGTATACCGCTGCACTGCCTTGCATTACAAGTGCCAAATTAAATTTTCTGAGTTTTTCTCTGTCTTCATATTTGTACAATGTTTGAGAAACTTCTCCCATATATCTGGCTCTCATTGTACCCATGTTGTTTGCGGAAATGTGTTCACGCATTGTGTTGTAATCAGCGTTATGCATATAACCGATACCCGCGCGCTGTCTGTAACGCAAATCCAAACCTTTTCCGATAGTGGACGGTATAATTGTTTGATTACGATAAATCAATTCCGCATTATATTTTGCAAGCCTGTGACCCAAAAACCATTCGTCCATATACGAATTTGAACCGTATTGCAAATACAAATTATCATCAAACATCTGACGACCTTGCAGGAAGAACGCATTGTTTGCCGTTCCGTAGCCGACATCAGTGTAGTTTGTCGGGCTTTGATATTTCAACATTCCGCCAAAACCGATTTTATTTTTGTGACTGTTTATTATAGGAATGGCTTTTAAAGTAGAACCGCCCTGTAACGGTGTATCAAAAACAAATCCGGGTCCTGCATACATACCTAATTTTGTTCTTGAGCCGAATTCGGGATAATTTGCTTCAAAAAATTCGTGTTTTTTGTTTGTATGAACTGTGAACGAAGGTATCGTAAACAGACTTGCATCATTATAATTTATCTTAGCATCTTTGAATGTAATAGTATCATGATCTTTTTTGGCATTTACTATTACGTCTTTTGCATCAATATGAACGGCAGTAACACCTATATCATTGATGGAAGAACGATCTTTTTCCGCAATAATCATTTTGTCATAATTATTTCCGCCAATCATACGCGTACGCAAATTCAAAATATACGAATTTTCGGAAACCATTTTTCCGTCATAGAGAATAATTTTATCCCCGTCCATTTCGGAGGTTCTTGCCGTAACGGTCAGAAATTCGGCCTTTGTGCTGATATTATCCATCAACCCGTTTTCTTCGTTCATATTTATTTGAAGGTAATCACCTTTTACGTGCTGACCGTTTCTGTTAACGTCGACATGCCCAAAAGCCCTCAATTTGTTTGATGCGTGATTATAAATCATCTTGTCGGCTTTGACGGTTGTTTTTTGAGGCGGGAAATACAAAACGGGCGAACCTGTTGCAATCATTTCCATGGTTTCGTTGTCAAAGTCTATATTATCCGCATCAAGCTGAACTTCTTTTGAAGAAACATGTTCCTTAACTTCCCCCTTCAATTCAAGAGAATTTTCATCGGATTTAATTTCTTCTTTCGGTTTTTCTTCAACAACCGGTTCTTCTCCTGCTTCTTCCATTTCAAGTTTTTTACGCAGTGCTTCTTCTTTTTTCTGCAATTCCTGCTGACGTTTGTATTCTCTTTCTCTATAATAATTTGTAAGTTTAATTCTTGTTTTCTTAAACAGAGGAGTTCCCAAACGTTTAAAAGACCAACCGCCTCCTTCGCTTCCGTCATCAGAAGCATAATCGTCATATTCTTCTTCCGTTACATTTACAGGTGCCGTTTCAGCGGGTGATTTGAAAAAATAATTGTCAATTTTTTCCAAATCCTCGGGTTTCTCAAACATTTCTGCCGTAAAAGCCGATTGAGAAATTAACGATAATATTAATGCTGTTATAAATATATACTTTTTCAATGTTTTCCTTCTTAAATATAATTCAACGGATTGTTAGGTTTGCCGTTAATTCTGACCTCAAAGTGAACATGAGGGCCGGTACTGTATCCGGTACTTCCTTCATATCCGAGAACATCTCCCTTATTTACAAACTGCCCCTGACTTACATTTGTTGCGGACATATGTGCATACAAAGTTGTTGTCGGTTTTCCGTTGACATCTCCATGATCAACAATAACAACTTTTCCGTAGCCGCCGTACCAACCCGAATAAATAACTTTTCCCGAATTGGAAGCCCTTATACTGCCTCTGTTAGGCCCTGCAATATCAACACCCGAATGGAATGTTCTGCTGTTGAATATCGGGTGGGTTCTCCAACCGAAGGGAGAAGTAATACGTCCGCCTATCGGGCGCATAAAACCCGTGGACGAAATTTTTATGTCGGAAGAACCATGACTTCTTGCAAGCATGCTCTGCAAACTTGCCGACTGTCTCGCAAGTTCTCTTTCGGCTCTTTCGTAAGTTCTTCTGTCTGTTTTATATTTATTAATCATTGATTGGTTTTGGGCAATCTGGTTTTTAATATTCTTTTGCTGATAATTTATATCTTGTATGGAACGAGCCAAAGCGGCTTTTTTGACGATAATTTCGCGTTTCATTTTCGCAATTCTGTCAGCTTTTGCTTTGACAGCCATCATACGCTGATATTCTCTTTTAAGAACAATACGTTCAAAATAAACGACATCAAGCAAAGAATTTAAATCTTTTGCAGTAAAAATCAACTGAAACATGCCTTTTCTTTGATGTTTGTAGACCTGTCTTATCCTGTTTTTCATCTGTACATTAGCACCGTTAAATTCCGCAACGGAAGTATTCAAATCATGCTGCAAAGTTGAAAGCTGACTCTCAAGAGAAGAATATTGATTCTGTGATTTTTGCAAACTGTTTGATGCCTGTTCCAATTTCTGTTGATTTTTATAAAGTTTATTCTTTTCAAGATTTTCAAGCGATCTGAGTCTTTTAATTTGCGCAGTTGCAGCCTGTTGTTTCTGCCGAATGTTCTTTAATGAATCCGCAGATGCAAACTGACTTATATTCCCTATAAGCAGCGCAACAAAAACTATAAATATTTTTTTTATAAAAATTTTAATATTCACAAAATTACCTTATCATAAGAGGCAGCATCATTAATCCTACCGTCCAAGCAATGAACGTAACGGCAATTATTGCCACTATTGCTTTTTGATGTTTTCTAAAAAATTCCATACATTTCCCCTTATCTATAACAAAATACTACTATAAAAATATCTTATTTGCAAAATTTTATAAAATCTATTAATATAGCTTTATGGAGTTCATTGGCGAAGTACCCGAAAAAAAGATATTAATAAAACCGACAAACGGTATGTCGCAGTTTTTGGCGGAAAACAATATCAACCAAACAGAAAAAATATTGAGTTTTTTCAAATCTCATACTCCGCTTTTACTTGTAAACGGGTTTATAGGAACGGGCAAAACAAGAGTTGTTGATTATGCGTTGTCATTTTTGAATAATGATATAATTACCCTTAAATACAACTGTTTTGAAACAACCGCTCTTGACGATATTCTTTTGGAATTTTTTGATACTTTCAAAAAACTTACCGCACAAAATATAATTGAACCGCCAAAGACAAGAACCGAAAACTTTACGCAAAAAATAAATTCTTATTTTAACTCGATTGAAAAACCGGTTGTTATAGTCATAAATTCTTTTGAACAGGTTTTGAAAGACAACAAACAAAATATTTTGGATTTTTTGTATCATCTTTCAAAATCATACAAAATTAAAACAATAATTATTTCAAGAAAATTCAACTATGAAGATTTTACCCAAAAATACGAACGGATATCAATTTCGGCATACGACAAAGGAATTTTTGAAAAATACCTTCGTTCGGAAAACTACAAACAAATAGGCCCGCTTTCTGACGAATTATACAAATATTCACGCGGATATTATTTTTACACAACTCTTGCGATAAAAATAATGAAACATAAAAAATACGGGCTTGCGGAATTTTTATCCGAATACACAAAGAGTTTTTTGTCTTTCAGTGACTTTATTCTCAGAGAAGCGTTGGCTCTCGTAGACCCCGTAAGCGGTCATTTATTCAGATTTTTAACGATTATGCGCCACCCCGTAAGCATCAATCTTTTAAAGACCTTAAACCTTTACAACGAAGAAAAAATAAATTATTTTGCGGATAACCTCATATTAATCAAAGAAAACTCACTTATTTATTTGCAGGATTATTATAAAGTTATTGCGGAAAACTCTATTGCCGAAAATATTGCACAAAAAATTCACAAAAGTTGTGTCGAACTCTACGAAACTCAATTACCCTTAAAGCCCCTTGAACGTGACCTTTTGCTTTCACGTCAAACAATGAGAAAAGAAATTGAATTTCATTCGCTTTTTATTCCCAAAAAGCCTGCCATTGCGCAAAAAAACATTCTCGAACAACAATTTATAGAAACAAAAATTGCCGAACAAATTCCGCAAACAAAATCCGAAAAAGATGAACAAATCAAAAAAATATCTTTTGTTTTTGAATCCGAAGCGGACGAAATGGCAATAATGAACAAAATCGCAACTTCAATCCACAAGTTTGTTGATATTTCGGACAAAAAACACAAAATGCTTGACGAAATGAAAGATTTACCGCTTGTGGATTTAATTAATCTTGCGCAAAAAGAAGAACATAATTTTGAATACGAAAGAGCGGTAATGATTTACCAAAAAGCACTGACATTAAACAATGATGACGATTATTACACTTTTTTACCGCTATTATACACAAAATTGGCGGAAGCGTTCAAAAAACTCTCCGATTGGTTTAATTCGTTGAAATACTTTGAACTTGCAGTGGAGTTTTTCTTATCAACAGGCGACAATGAAAAAGTTTGCGAAATAAAATATGAAATCGCAAATATTTATTACATAACATTCAAACGTGACAGAGCGGAAAAACTCTTGAACGAAATCTTAAAAGAACAAATTTCGCCCAATCTTGAAATAAAAGTTAAATTGCTTCTTTTCAGTCTTACGGACAAATGGCTGATTGAAGAAATTCCTACAAGTCAAATTGAAAAATCTGTCTTGTCGGAATTGTATTTTAAATTAGCCCTAAACAAAGATAAAATCGGCGATACCGAAAGTGCCGTCAGGTATTACAAAAGATGTGTAGAAACCTCTCAAGACCAAAAAGTTAACGCATATCTTTCTTCATCTTTGACAAACCTTGCATCAATTTATGATGAAGAAGGAAAATCCGATTTGGCGTCAAAATATTTGCGCGAAAGCCTCAGGCTTGACGAATTGACAAAAAATTACAACGGAATTTATATTTCGGCGATGAAATTGGCAGAAATTCAGGCGGCAAAATCCCCCGAAAAATCCCTCGAATACCTCAAAAAAGCAAAAGCCTGCGCCACAGAACTCAACGAAACATTCTATATTGCCTCGGCAGATGTTGCTCTCGGGGACTTTTATTACAGAAGAAAAGATTACAAAAACGCACTTTCGCATTTTGAAAGTGCCTATAAATCAGCACTCGAAAACTTTACAAAAGACAATATTGCAAAAATTGAAATGCGCATAAACGATATTAAAAAGGTTTATAATGAACAATAAAAAAGACTTTAGCAACTACATAAACGTGTTTTTAAAACAAAATTCAATGCTCAATCTTATCTCGAAAAATGATGAAAAATTTTTGTGGGAAAAACATATTTTTGACAGTCTTTCAATAGAAAAATTTTTTGAAAAATATCCGTCCGAAAATTATTCAACATTGGCGGATATCGGTACGGGAGGCGGTTTTCCCGCAGTTCCGATTGCAATAAAATACCCCGATTTGAAAGTTTATGCAATCGACAGTATAAGAAAAAAGATCAACGCGGTTGAAAATATCAAGTCCGAACTCAACCTCAAAAATCTCGAATGTCTTTGCGGACGTGTCGAAAACCTTAATCTTTCGGATTTTGATTTGGTTACTTCACGCGCGGTTGCACCTATGAAAATTATTTCTCAATACGCAATTCCGATAACAAAAAAAGGCGGATATTTTATTGCGTACAAATCCGTTCGAGCGGAAGAAGAAATTAAAGATGCAAAATCCGTTTTAAAAAATTTAAAAGCGGAAGTCACAGATGTTATATCCTATGACCTTCCGCTTGATGAAAATTTTACAAGAAAACTTGTTGTTATTAAAAAGTGCTGATATAATAATCAAATATTCCGTGTAGAGGGCGAAGCCCGTGGCGGAATATTTGATTTAGTTTTACAACAGATTTTTTATATCTTCCGCAATGAGTTCGGGGGTTAGGTGATATCTTTTGTAAAGTTCTTCCGCGGGAACTCTGTCCGTAAATTCTTTTTCGGCACCGTAATTCAAAACCTTCATATCCGAATTGCCGTAAAATCTCGTGACTTTTTCCCCGAAACCGCCGTCAATTACACCGTCCTCAAGCGTAATAACAACTTTATGAGTTGATTTAAGATTTTCCAAAAGCTCCTTATCAACACCCGTAATAAATCTCGGATTTATCAATGTTGCATCAATTCCAAAGCGTTTTTTGATTTCTTCTTTAACATTTTTGGCAAGATTAAAGAAATTTCCGAGCCCGATTATTGCAACTTTGTCACCCTGTTCGACAACCTTGAATTTGTTCAAGACGGAATAATCCGTATCATCTTTCACACCTGTCGAATCTAATTCAACGTTAGGAACTCTGATTGCTACGGGGTGTTCATTTTGCTTATAAGCATATTCAAGCATTGCAAGATATTCTTCTTTGTTTGTCGGAGCAAGATAAACCATATTCGGAATATTACTTATCAACGGAATATCAAAAATGCAAAGGTGAGTGCAGTCCTGACCCGAAATTCCGCCCCAATAAATCAACATTGTAATCGGTGAATTATTCAGGCACAAATCCTGCGAAAGCTGGTCGTAAGTTCTTTGTACAAATGAACTCATCAAAGCCAACAAGGGTTTTGCTCCGCCTTTTGCAAGTGCTGACGAATAAGCAACCGCATGTTCTTCCGCAATACCAACGTCAGTGTACTGCTTACCCAATTTTGTCCTAAAATCGGGGCTAAACCCGAATACTCCCGGGGTTGCAGCATTTACCGCAATAAATGTCTTGTCCTCTTTTGCTTTATTTAAAATATAATCAAGCGTAACTGATGTGTAACTTTCAGGACATTCAACGGGAACATTGCCTGTTTTGTCAAGTGTTCCGGGTAAAATCCAGTGGAAAGCCTCCCTGTTTTCTTCGGCAACTTTCAAACCGTGACCCTTTTGAGTGTTTAAATGTACAACGGTCGGGCATTTTGTATCTTTGACCTGTTTAAAAGTTTCAACAAGTTTTTCGATATTGTTACCTTCTTTTACGTAAAAATATTCAAAACCGAGTGACTTAAAGAAGTTGCATTCGGCTTTGCCTTCGGTATCACGCAAAAGTTTAAGGTTTTCGTACAAACCGCCATGGTTTTCGGCGATTGACATATCATTGTCGTTAATAAAAATAATTATATTTGATTTCAAAGCTGCTGCATTATCAAGCCCTTCAAGAGCTTCGCCTCCGCTCAAAGAACCGTCGCCGACGATTGCACTGACGTTGTATGTTTCGCCTTTCAAATCTCTTGCTTTTGCAAGCCCGCAAGCCAAACTTGCCGCGGTAGAAGTATGCCCGACTTTGAATAAATCGTGTTCGCTTTCTTCGGGAGCAGTATAACCCGTATATTTCAAATACTTATCGGGGTCGGTGAATCCTTCTTTACGACCTGTCAAAATTTTGTGCGGATAACATTGATGCGAAACGTCAAAAACAATTTGGTCTTTTGGTGAATTAAAAACGTAATGATATGCGATTGTCGCTTCCAAAATACCTAAGTTCGGACCCATGTGTCCGCCTGTCGTGTTTACTTTTTTGATAATAAGTCCGCGCATTTCATCAGCGAGTGTATTCATTTCTTCGATTGATAATTTTTTTAAATCATCAGGATTTTGCACTTTGTCTAAAATCATCTTTTTCTCTCCTTTTTGTAAATATAATATCGGAGAAAATAACTATTAGTCAACTGCATAATTGCATTTTTCGCATAATAAATAATAATAAGTATATGAACTTAAATTGGTATGATACATTAAATAAACCGCCTTTCACTCCGCCTTCGTACGTTTTTGCACCTGCGTGGATTGCGCTTTATATCTTAATTTTGGCATCTTTTATAATCTTTTTGAGAGTAAAAACTCCTCATAGCAAAACCGCAGGGTACGTTCTTTTCAGTATACAGATTTTGTTGAATTTTTTGTGGTCGCCCGCATTTTTCCAATGGCAGAATATGGAATTGGCATTTGTAATTCTGTTGCTTTTGCTGATATTTTTGGCGGCAACAATTTCGGCGTTTTATAAAGTTTCAAAACTTTCCGCATATTTGCTTATACCGTATTTTTTGTGGGTATGCTTTGCGGGATACCTGAATTACGGTTTTATGGTAATGAATTAACCTTTTCAAACTTTATATTGTACCCCAAAACCCCCGCAAGAAACTTCATTTCGTCATACTTCATGGAACTGTTGATTAATTTTTGAGAAAGTCCGTAGACAGTGTATTTTTTACCTGTTTGACGCTGAGCTTCGTTTGCAAGCTCTGTCAATGTCATTTGCTCTTTAACCAACAATATTTTTAAATCTTCTCTGACGCTCATAATATCAATAATTATATAATTTTCAATAAGTATTGACATCTTTCAATTTATATTATATAATATTATATATATTTAATGAAAATTTATTATTTTTAAATAAATTTTCTGAATATAACTTAATAAAAAAGAAAGGAAGAGTTGATGAAAAAAGGTTTTACACTTGCCGAAATTCTCATAACCCTCGGAATTATCGGAGTTGTTGCGGCAGTAACCATGCCGACATTAATTGCGAATTACCAAAAACATGTAACGGTCAATCGTTTAAAAGAAACTTACAGTATATTGTATCAGGCGGTCAGAATGTCAGAAACCGAAAACGGACTTTTGGAAACTTGGGAGATACCTGATTCAAATGGTTTTAACGGAAATACGTACACTTATGGAAAAGCATTTTTTGAACAGTATCTGAAACCCTACATAAAAGTAGCAAAAGAATGCAAATATTTATCCAACGAATGCTGGGCTGATAAATATACAAGAACAAACGGTGTTGCTGATAATTCGTATTTCCCGGCATCACAAAACTCAACTTACGGCATGGTTTTGGCTAACGGAAGTGTTATCGGTTTTTGGCCTCGAGGTTCTTTTTGTGAAATATATGTGGATTTAAACGGTAAAAAAGGTCCGAATAAAACAGGCAAAGATGCATTTGATATTGTAATAGCTAAAACATCAAGAAATGATTCCCGTGGCAATTTTGACAGAAGTGGTGTGTATATGTATGGTCAAGGTATGAGCAGAACTGAATTAACATCAGGGATATATGGCTGTTCAAAGACTGCAACAAGTAATGCAGGTACATATTGCAGCGGATTAATCATGCATGACGGGTGGAAAATCGAGAAAGATTATCCGTGGTGATTTAAAGTTTGGTAAGTAAGATAAGTTAGGTAAGTCGGGTAAGTACTTATCGTAAAATATTTCCCCTCTCCCTTTGCGGGAACATTGTCATTCCGAACTCGATTCGGAATCTATCAATATTAATTAAAGTGGATAGACCCTGCATCAAGTTCAGTGGGACGAAAAGCGGTTAGCTTTGTCAAGTTCAGCATGACAATTTAACTTCCTATTTGAAAAAACATTGACTTCCTAAAAATTTTCATTAAGACATACACCAAACAAAGGATTTTTAACAATATTGTTAAAATCATTATATATATATCCGATAATGTAGAAAAAAGAGGTAGTCATGATAATACACGGCGGAATAAGATTCTGTGAAAAAGGATTAACAACATCACTGAGAGCAATGCATGTTCAAAGCGAACTTTTGGGTATGTATAACGATAATGTCACGGGATTTGACAAAATCGGATTTCAAAGAAAAGACCCGGTTGTTTCTTCGTTTACGGAATTTATCGGAGTTCACGGGCTTTCGCAAACCATTGACGATAAAGTAGGGCGTATTGCTATGTCCGACAATCCGCTTGATTTGGCTATCGCAAACAAGGGTTATTTCCAAATCCAAAATGATGAAGGGGTTAAACTTACACGCGACGGAAGATTTAAACTCGACAAAGAAGGAAATCTCTTGACGCTTGAAGATGCAAAAGTGCTTTCAAACGCAGGTGTACCGATAAAACTACCTGTTGTGCCGGAAAAAATTGATGATGTAAAAATTAACGCAAAAGGCATGGTAAGTGTTTTGAACAGAAAAACGCACAAATTGGAATTTGCAGGACATATAGGAGTTGTGGATTCAAACGGGGTTGCCGTACTCGATCCGCAGGTAAAACAAGGTTACAACGAATATTCAAACGTGTCTTTACAGAACGAATTTATCGGTATGATGCCGATTATAAGAAACTTTGAAGCAAACAGGCAGATTTTTATGATTCAAAACCAAAATCTGCAAAAAGTAATTTCACAATTAGGCAGTACTACATAGTGAGGAATAAATCATGTACAGTATGCAAGGTATAGTAAGAAAAGGTGTAAATAACGTAACCTTACAGTTTGAAAAATTAGGTTACGTGGCAAACAATCTCGCCAATATGAATACAAGAGGATACAAATCCGTAACTTTTGAACAAATGCTCAAAGAGGACGGATATTTGACCGGTGCAATCAGAACGGATTATCAGGCAGGTTCAATTCAAGTTACAAGTAATCCTTATGATGTTGCAATAAACGGAACAGGATTTATTCCCGTAATTTCACCCGAAGGTGAAGTTGCATACACTCGTGACGGAGCTTTTAAACAGGGAAAAGACGGATATTTGGTTACAAATGATGATTGGATTGTCGGTGAAGGCATAAAAATCCCCACAAATTGCTACAAATTTGTAATTAAACCGAACGGAGAAGTATTTGCTTATGATGCCGCTAATACAAAACCCAAAAAATTGGGAACGATTCCACTCGTAAGATTTGCATCACAGGAAAATCTTGAATCCATCGGAATGAACAAACTTGTTCCGACGGAAGAATCGGGCGAACCGCAATTAGTCAGAGAGCATGAATGTATTTGCCAAAACAACCTTGAAACCTCTAACACAAATGTTTACTCCTCTACGGCAGATATGTTAAGGCTAAACGCTTCACTGATTGCAAGTACGCGTATGATGAAAGTTGTTGACGATATGTACAACAAAGCAATTAACATAAGAGAATAATGAAAGGATAAAAGATGTTTTCATCACTTGATAATATGGGCAAAGTCACATTAATGATGGATTTGATAACTCAAAGACAACGCGCTTTGGGTTCAAACCTTGCTAACGTGGACACCCCCGGATATGTTCGCAGAGATGTAAATTTTTCGGATTATCTCGGGACTTTGAACAATCCTCTTGAAACCAAATTATCAGAAAAACTCGGGCCTTCGGGCGTAATCGAAGAAAGACGCGGACAAGAAATTGAAGTTGATCAGGAATTGATGGCTTTGCAGGAAAATTCACTTCTTTATACGATGGCAACAAGAAGAATGTCAAATATAATAACGGAAATGAAAACCGTAATTAATGTAGGTAAATAAAAATTTGCACGAGGGGCAAACCTCGGAAAGGCGTAAAAAATGAGTATAATGGAATCTATGAATATCGGATCAAATGCACTTAAAGCACATGGTTTAAGGCTTGATATTCACGCAAAAAACATTGCAAATGTTGATACGCCGAATTATGTAAGAAAAATTCCAGTCCTAAATGCTACGGAAGATATTTCGTTCCATGGTCTGATGAATTCAATGAAAGAAGATGTTTTCGGAGTTGGAACTTTACCGTATTTGCAAGGCGGTGTAGTATTCAACGGGTGCGTTGAAGATCCTACGATGGGTGATAAGATTTATCGCCCCGGACACCCTGATGCCGATGCAAACGGCTACATAAGAGCCTCAAACGTAAACCCTGCAGTTGATATGGCTGATGCAATTTTGGCTCAACGAGCTTATGAAGCCAACCTTGCAATGATTAATATTACAAAATCAATGGCACAAAAGGCTACCGAAATTGGAAGATAATTTTAAATTTTTGTAGTATAATAACTTTTATGAAGTTGTCGGTAATTGTACCTATCTATAATATAGCAAAATATATCTCAAAATGCCTGGACAGTATATTAAAACAGGATTTTGAGGATATGGAAATCATTTGTATTAATGATGGGTCTAAGGACAATTCACTTGATGTTTTGAACAAATATAAAAAACTCGGGGTAAAAATTATCGACAAAGAAAACGAAGGCTCCGGGGCGGCAAGGAATATAGGACTTGAAAAAGCACAGGGCGAATATGTTCTTTTTATTGACGGTGACGATTGGTTAAGGGATAATTCCATAAAAAAACTTATCAAAAAAGCTGATGAATTGAAAACCGATATGCTGATTTTCGGCGGGCTTTCATATCATAACGGTAAAGGCAGGTTAGGCGGTTACAGTATTACAAAATTTCCGAAAAAATATTTTAGGGGAGTTTATAGTGCAAAAGATTTGAAATCAGATATTTTTAAATTTCCGACAACAACCTGGACAAAACTGTACAGGCGCGATTTTCTGCTGAAAAATAATATTAAATTCCAAAACATCAGAGCGGGACAAGACCAACTTCCGAATTTTCATGCATTTATTACGGCGGAAAGAATTGCCGTATTGCCCGAAAATCTTTACTGTTACCGCAAAAATCGTTTGGGCAGTACAACTTCCGTAAATAAAAAGAAAAATTTTTCACCGATTTACGTATTTTACGGTGCGGAAAATCTTCTGAAAGAACTCGGTAAAATTGATGAATACAAATATATTTTTGTAAACAAATATTTTTCCAAAGCGACATCATGGCTCGGAAAATTTGACGAAGAATTAAAACCCGATTATTACAAAGAATATTTGAAACTTTTGGAACACATAAAGAGCGAATATCCTTTCGGCTGGTGGAAAAACTTCAATCCCGACATAAAAGACGGTTATTGGAAATTGAAATTTAAGCAGGGACTTGCAAAAATCAGTACATTCCGATAATTTCCCGAACTTTTTCGATTGTTTTGCGCGCTTCAATACGAGCTTTTTCGGAACCCTCTTTTATAATTCTTTCAACTTCTTCGGGGTGTTCGTCATAGTATTTGCGTTTTTCTCTGATTGGTGCAAATTTTTCGTTAATCAACGCGCCTAACTGTCTCTTACAATCGGCACAGCCTCTTTTACCCTTTTCACATTCGCATCTTACCGTTTCAACCTGATTTTCGTCACCGAATATTTTCCAATATTTAAACGCAACTTCACACTGCTCGGGGTGTCCCAAGTCATCACGTCTGAGACGGCTTCTGTCGGTTATAGCCGTCATTATTTTTTTAGCGGTTACTTCTTCGGTATCGGAAATTTTTATGTCGTTTTGGAAAGATTTACCCATTTTATTTCCGTCAAGTCCGCAGATAAGTGAACAATCGTTCAAAAGCGGTTTTGGTTCGTTAAAGAAATCCGTTTTATAAATATTATTAAACCTTCTTGCAATATCACGCGTAATCTCAATATGCGCAACCTGATCATTGCCAACGGGTACGGCATGCGCATTAAACATCATAATATCGGCACTCATCAAAACGGGATAGCCCATCAGACCGTAACTGATTTGAGAGTTTGTACCTTCTTTTGTTCTGAGAATTTTTGCCATATCTTTGAGTGTCGGATCGCGTTCAACCCAGTTTTGCGGAGTAACCATGCTCAAATAAACATTCAACTCGGCAATTTCTGGAACAAGAGATTGTACATAGATTGTCGAAACTTCGGGGTCAATCCCGCAGGCAAGCCAATCCGCAACAACATCTTTTACATCCTGTTTCAGGGTTTCCGTTTTGTCATACTTTGTGGTAAGTGCATGCCAGTCGGCTACGAAAAAATAACTTTCATATTCGTGCTGTAATTTTACCCAGTTTTGAATTACACCCAAATAGTGTCCGAAGTGTAATTTTCCTGTCGATCTCATTCCTGAAACAATTCTCTGCATAGCTGCCTCCTAAAATTATTATAACAGGAAAATTTTAAAAGCGTTGATTATATCTTCTTTTGTCAAATCGGGATTTATTTCTTTGACGGAAATTATTGAAGATGTATCAATTTCTTCCTTAAATATTTCTTCAAGCAGTTTTCTGTCATAATCATAAAGAATTGAACCATGTTGCAAAATATAACCGTTTTTTCTGAATTGTGCCGAACCTATCAGCTTTTTGCCCTCGTAACACAAATCTGCTCCGGTTGAAATAAGCATACAATAATCAACATGCCCGCGGAATTTTTTTACTCCGCCAAAATCAAGTTCAATCCCCAAATTTTTAAATACGTCAATAAGAATTTGCGAAATTTCTTTGTAGGAATTTGTTACATTTTCTCCGCATTTCAAGGAATTTATGGGACAAACGTAAGAATACGTTATCTCGTTGTCGTGCAAAAGTGCGCGTCCGCCCGTCAAGCGTCTTACCAAATCGAGCTTATGCCGTTTGAGTAAATTTTCATCAACAAAGTTATCGTTTTGGTTTCTTCCGAGAGAAACACACGCGGGCGACCAGCCGTAAAGTCTGAAAACAGGTTCATTTAAATTATTTTGTATGGCATCATTAAGCAAATCCGAGTCGATTTGCATATTTTCCTGCCCTGTTTTAACCTCATACGGAATAAATTTTGTCAATTTTATTTTTTCTCTCTTTCCGACAAATCTTTTTCAAACTGAACAAACACTTCGTTCCCGACAAATTGTTCCAAAGAAGCACGTTTGGCAAGAAAATCCGTTTTGGCATGCATTTGATTATCAAGTGCCGTTCTGTAATAAGCGTCGGTAATCAAAACCAACTCTCTTGACATATTTTGAGCGATATCATAATTTCTTTTACGTTCTTTTGTAATATCCTCAAGCATTTTTAGTTTTTTCCGAGCAGTCATATAATCGTAATACAAATCGACCGTTCTTTGCTGTAAATCTTCGATTTTTCTGACCAAAATAATCATATCGGCATCGGTAACTTTTGTATATTTATAATTCAGAGCTTTGGTATCCTGCGACATAATCCCCAAAATATTACTTCCGATTAAAGAACTTGCGGCAATAGCGGGGTTTGGAATACTTGCACCGACAAGTGTCGACATGCTTGCTATAGAAGAAAGCACTTTTTTAACAGATTTTTCATCAGGTTTGTTTTCATCGGGATTTGCAAGTTTGTATATTGCAAAGTTAATCGTATCACTTTGTGTTGCAGCACCCTGCCACAATACGGACAAATCTCCGACCAAATCGTTTTGATCAAGTTCCAAATCCGCTGCAATTTCTCTTGAAATCTGTTTTATGCTCAAATCCGCGTAAGTCAAGTCATTTGAATCAAATTGAGTTGCATCTTTTTTTACGTATTCCTGATGGACGGGACTTGAGGATTTTGCTTCCGTATATTCGTTTTCGGGATCGTCAGAAAGCCCCGCTCTGTAAGCATTAGGTCTTGGAGATTTTATATCGTCCAAAGTTATTGCGAAAGTCGGGAGCATCAAATTCATAATCAAAACCGCCAACAAAAATTTTTTCATTTTTTCTTCACCGCCTTTTCTCCCAACAGTGCGGAATCAAAATTAAACTGATACAAATTCAGATTGTCCACAATTTTTTTACCCGCAAGACGCTGTAATTCAAGATGAAATCTTTTTGCCCTCTCCATATAATAAAATTCCTCAACTCTCATATTGTCATACTGTGAGGAGGAAATGGAGATTTCGAGCAAATCTTCATCATCAAGAGCATTTGCGTAATTTTTGTTATAAAGCAAAAGTCTTTGACGTGATTCTTTCAACTGTGAAAGCGAACTTTTGTAATTATAATATGCGGTAATAATTTTATCTTGAAGATTTTCCACCAATCCCGCAAGCTCAATCAATTCGGTATCGGTAAGAGGAATTTCGGTCGGCATATTTTTTTTGTTAATAAGGTTTTGTGCAAGCCTTCCGGTTGCAAAAGCCGATGATTGAACAGCATAATTAGCTCCGACAAGTGAAGGCGCAAGTGATGCTCCCGCAATCACCGCCGAAAGAGTTTTTGCCATCAAAGACGAATGAATACGTCTTTGACTTTCGGGGGTTGCAAGTTTTTTGAGTGCAAAACCAATAACCTGATTGTTTTCAACCGTCCCTTTCCAAAGATTTTCAATATCTTCAAGATCTTTTTCTTTTTGGCGGTTAATAAGCTCCTGCAAAATTTCTTCATCATTCAAAACAAGAGATTCTTTAGCGTTGTACTTTGTTTTAGGGATTTGGATTTTTTGGGTTTCAATCCCGTTTAAGTTTACCTCGTTTGAATTATTTGAAACAGATTTTTGTACGGTTGTATCAGTTTTTTGCGAATAATTCACTTGTGAATATCGTGAAGCGGATGCCCAATCACTGTCAACGTCATAAAACGAATATTCCGACAATGCCATTGCGGGCATTGCAATCATTATCAAAAGGCATGTCACAAGTTTCTTCATAACAACTTTATAACACAATACAATAATAAATCCAATGATTGATTAAGTTATACATCAAATGTAGGTTATTCAATTTTCAAAAAAACTTTATTATTAAAATACGGAGAAAAGAATTGGGATACAATACAAACATACAAAACATTTTTTACGAAAAAGCCAATACTCTGTGCGGAGGGAGTCTTTACAGAGAGGCTGCGGCAAATTACCTCAACGCAATTTTGATTGACCGAAATAATGCAAAGATTTATTTCGGACTTGGGATTTGCTATAAACATCTTAAAAATTACGAAAAAGCCGTTAAATATTTTGAGATTGCAACGGAATTAAAGCCCGATTACTTTGAAGCATTTTATGAACTCGGAATTTGTCATCAACTGATGGGAATTGGCTGCGGAGCGATAAAAAATTTTGTCTGCGCAATAAAAATCAAACCCGACAGTGATGATGCGGTTTTGCAGTTGGGAATTTCGCACGAATTGTGTGACGAAGATGAGATGGCACTGATGATTTATCAAAAATTAATAGAAAATTCCCCCGAATACACAAAATCTTACATGCAAAAATCTTCTCTTTTAATGAAAATGGAGCAGTATAAAGAGGCTTCCTTTATTTTGAAAAGACTTTTAAAATTTAATCCCGATTGCTCCGATGCTTATGCGGGAATCGGAGTTTGTATGGAAAAATTAGGCAACAAATCCTTTGCTCGCAGATATTACAGAAAATTTTTGTCAATGCAAGAGCTTTCACCTCAGAACGAATTTATCCGAGAAAGATTGAATAAATTGAAATTCACGAGCGAAAAAGGTTTTTCAATCGTAAAATAATATACTAATCTCTGTATTTCGGATTGACGGCAAGCCATTTATACGTCTGTTCTTCACTTTCGGGGATATCTATAACAAACGTACCGCCGTATCTTCCGCGGGAAAATGCCAAGTAACCCTCTTTTGCAAGATTGTGAAAGGCTTTTCGTATAGTGTTCGGACTTAAATCAAGCTGTTTGGAAAGTTCAAGCACTGACGGCAGTTTTTCACCTATTGAATAATTTTCGGAAATCATTCGTTTTATATGGTTTTGTGTTTTTTCATAATAATAAAAAGCGGTTTCGGGTGCTGAGGCAAAAATCGAAGTTTCCTTTTTTATTGCAACACTGTTGTCATTCGGCATTTTTACAACCGTAGTGCCGTAACGTCCGCGCCTTGCAAGCAAAATTCCTTCATCAATAAGACTTTTGAGTGCATCATGGATTGTTTTTATGCTTACCGAAAGTTTTTCAGATAAAACACCGTGAGCGGGTATTTTGTCACCCGTTTTCAAATTGTCCGTAATATAAGATTTTAAATCGTCCTCAACTTTTTGGACAAGCGTGTTATCAACAACTTGTTCAACCGAAAAATCAAGCGATTTTACAACCCAGCCCGTTTCATCGGAATTTTTAAACCCGTGTTCCAAAATTCCTGCCGTACAAAGATATTCAAGCGCAAGTCTTGTTGTATTCGGCGAAGTTTCTATTTCCTTTGAAATATTTCTTGTGGAAGGCAGATTTTCACCGACCGAAAATCCTTGCGATAATATATAACTTTTTATTGAATTAATAGCTATTTCACGCTTTGAAGTAAGTTTGCGAACCGAACTTTCACTGTTTCTGTCACGCACAATCGTTCCTATACACTGTTTCGATTCGACATAACCCAAGTCCTCAACGTACCTCAATGCGTTTTGAACCGTTCCGATACTTACACCCAAAAGATATGCCAAATCAGGTTTTGCGGGCAAAAGCGAGTTTGGACGAATCCTTTTGTTTTTATCAATAACATTTGTAAGCCATTTGCCGATGGCAACAGCCTTTGATTCCTTTATATTCTTCAAATCGGGCAATTCCGAATTGATATCGTTAATTTCTACCTGTCGTAAATCTGATTTGACAATATTTTTCATACACTAAACCTCTGCGCTAATGATACACTATTTATAAAAAAACATCAAGGAAAATTTTGCCGTTTTGTAAAGAGATATTTACATTTATAATTCCTTGTAGTATCATACTTTCAGAGAGGTATAAATATGCAGGTATCATTAAACTGGTTAAACGAATTTGTTGATTTATCGGACATAGAAGTTGAACAAATCGCGCATGAGCTTACTATGAGCGGTTTGGAAGTTGAAGAAATTGAAGAATTGAAACCGAAATTTTCTGATATTCAAACGGTTAAAATAGAAAAAATTGATGCTCACCCCAATTCCGACAGACTTCATCTTGTAACCGTCAACACAAAAGACGGGAACAAAACCGTTGTCTGCGGTGCGCAAAACATTGCCGAAGGACAGATTGTTCCTTATGCAAGCGTTGGCTCCAAAGTTCTTGACAGAAAAACGGGTGAAATGTTTACCCTCACTCCCGCGGTAATCAGAGGGGTTGAATCTCAGGGAATGCTTTGTTCCGCTGACGAATTAGGCGTTTCCGAAAGAAATTATCAGGAAGAAGACGGTATTTTAATCCTAAACAGAATTTTCCCGAACGTAAAAATCGGTGAAGATGTTAAAGATGTTTTGGGATTTGAAAAAGATTACATCTTAAACGTTGCGCCAACGGCAAATAGAGGTGATCAAATGTCCGTAATCGGTGTCGCAAGAGAACTAAGCGCAATATTTAACAAACCTCTGAAATTTTCTCCGCTTGAGGCGACAAAAGATTTGTCTACCGACTGTTTTAAAGTCGAAATAGTTGACGAAGATGTTTGCAAATACTATTCTCTCGGAATTTTGAAAGACATAAAAATCAAACCTTCACCCGATTGGATGCAAAAAAGACTTGTAGCATCAGGTGTCAGAGCCATAAACAACGTTGTAGATATCACAAACTACGTGATGCTTGAATACGGGACACCTTTTCACGCGTTCGATTTTGACAAATTGGACGGATATCTTTGCATAAGACGCGCAAAAGAGGGTGAAACACTCGTAACGCTTGACGGAGTAGAAAGAAATCTTACTCACGAAAGCGTTTTGATTGCAACAAAAGACAAAGGTGTATGTTTGGCAGGTGTTTTTGGCGGTGAAAATTCCGAAATCGACAACAATACAAAAAATATTGCGCTTGAAGCCGCATATTTCCCGCCTGCAACAACAAGAAGATCTTCGCGCAGTGTAGGTTATCGCTCCGAAGCGTGTGCAAGATTTGAGCGCGGTGTGGATATTGAGGCAATAAGACCGGCACTTATGCGCGCAATGCAGCTTTTGGTAGAACTTGCAGATGCAAAAGTCGAAGGTGTCGTTGAAACCGGAAACAACAAACTCGAACCTATTGATATTACCTTGAGATATGCACAAATTAAACGAATTTTGGGCTGTTCAATCGCTCCCGAAAAATGTATTTCAATCTTAGAAAATTTGGGGTTTGAAAAATTGGGCGGGAATGAAGCTGCGGTAAAATTCAGAGTTCCCTCTTTCCGCGCAAATGATGTTACGCGTGAAATCGACTTAATCGAAGAAATTTCAAGGATAAACGGGTTTGACAAAATTGCCCCGACTTTGCCCGCAAAAAATTGTACTCCCGAAATTTCACTTGAAGAAAAAGTTATAAAAAAAGTTAACGAATTAATGCTTTCGGCAGGTTTGGACGAAATTGTAACATCTTCGTTAATCGGAAAACCGCTTTTGGAAAGATTTATGCAATCCTTTGATGACGAAAAAGCCGTCAAAGTTCTTAATTCCGCAAGTGAAGAATGCACAATGCTGCGTCAGACAATGGCTCCGAGTATTTTGAACTGCATGAAATACAATCGTGACAACGGTCAAAAAACATTCTGGGCTTACGAAGTCGGCACAACTTACAAAATCGTTGCTCCGTCAGATGAAAAACATACAGGTGTCAAAGAAACCCGAGTTTTGGCGGGTGTTTTGACGGGTGATATCGAAAATTCAAAATGGCAAAACAAAAACGAAACCGATTTTTATACGGTAAAAGGTATTTTGGAACAGCTTTTTGACGAATTGGGAGTATCAAAAAGAATAAAATTCACTGCTTGTGATGACGTTGATTTTATGCACCCTTACAGAAGTGCGAAAATCAATATTTTAGGCAAAAATCTTACCGCAATAGGATATTTCGGACAAATTCACCCGATTTTGAAAGACAAACTCAAGATTAAGGGAGAAGAAGTTTTCTTGTTTGAACTTGACTTGAACGAAATTATCGCTATCGTAAAAGAATCCGTTCAGCGTTACAAAAAACTTCCGCAATTCCCCGAAGTTCGCAGGGATTTGGCATTTGTAATCAATGACGACGTAACTTTTGAAGATATTCAAAAAGTTATAAAAAGTGCGGTTCAACAAAATATCTTTAAGGGAAGCGAAGTTTTTGACGTTTATCAGGGCGAAAATATCGAAAAAGGCTTTAAGAGCCTTGCTTTCCGCATAAAAATGCAGGACGAAAACGCGACACTGACGGACGAAGTTATTGAACATCAGATGAATAATGTTCGCGCAAAACTTCAAAAAACTTATGCTGAAATAAGTTTCAGAGAATAAGTCCGAGACGGTAAATTTTTTGAGATTCTTCGCTTCGCTCAGAATGACAATGTGCCTAAAAATCTTATATAAACGGAGTAGTTTTATGAAAAAACTTATACTGATACTTGCAATAATGTTACTTGTACCGCTGAAAGCGTTTTGTGATATTGTTCCCGAATACGTGAGCATTGAATACAACAAAACGTTGGGACTTTATCAGGCACCGAGCGAGATTGTTTTGTTTGCGGAACCTGATGAGAGTTCAAATATTGTTCACAGTATAAGTTTTATAGGGTCAAAAATTTTCCCCGAAGAAGTTAAGGCAGATGAATTATTTGTTGTATATTTGCCGAAAAAAGGGCTTGGATTGCTTGCCGTAACCGACGAAACCGAAGATTGGGTTGAGGTTCTTTACAACAACAAAACAGGTGCAAAAGGCTGGATAAAAAAAGATGATCCGTACAGATTTATGAGTTGGATTATGTTTTATAATATGTACGGCAGAAAATACGGGTTAAAATTGTTGAAGGAAAGCCCGCTTTCCGCAAAAGACCTTCATTCTGCAACAGATGAAACTTCGCAGGTAGTAGGGACAATAAACGTTCCGCAAAAAATAAATCTTACGGCAATACGCGGGAACTGGGCTTTGGTCAGCGTTTATGACATTGACAGAGTTCCCAAAACAGGCTACGTCCGCTGGAGAACCGAAACAGGAGTAAAATACTATTTCCCGGCAATAAAATAATTATGGTAAGTATATAGAATTTACCGCTAAAATGTTCAAAAAATTAGCCGTATTGTCATTGTGAACTTGTTTCAGAATCAGATAAACGGTAAGATGCTGAACAGCAAACTATATAATTGCCATAATTAAAGCCTAAAATCAATCAATGAAGTTGTTTCAATATTCAATGCTTCCGCAATTTTGGTTAGTGTTGTAAATTTTATATCCGTAATTCCGCACTCTATTGTGCTTATTGAACGCATATTTATGTTTGCAAGTGCCGCAAGTTCCTCTTGTGAAAGTTCTTTTCGCATTCTTTCGTACCGTATCTTATTCCCAAGTTTTAGCAATAACTCTCTTTTGTTCATTTTGACATTATAAATTTACCTGTTGCAATTTTCTATGTATTGTGATAAAAATATATGATATAAAATACATAAAAATGATAGATAATATAGGAGAAAATTATGAAGAAAAGACTTTTAGGTTTTACTCTTGCCGAAGTTTTGATTACCCTCGGTATAATCGGAGTTGTTGCTGCAATGACAATGCCCGTATTGATTACAAATATTAGAAACACAGAACTGCAAAGCAGGTTTAAAAAGACTACCGCAGAACTTCAAAACGCACTCCAAAAGGTTCAATTTGATGAAGGACAAACCCTATACGGGAACTACACAGGTCCAAGTATACCAAAAATTCTTGTAAAACAGTTTAAAGAACCGGCAATTCGTAATGACCAGTATGAAATATTGTTTCAAAGCAAACTTAAAGGTAGAGATTTAATATACAAAAATTATGATAACAGTGATTTTAATACACGTCTTATTGATGACGGAACAATAATTGTAAATGATAATTTTTTTATTTTTATAAATAATGATGAGCACTCTAAAACAAATTATCAACTCTATATCGACACAAACGGCTACAAAAGACCGAATAAAGAAGGCTATGACTTGTTTAAATTCTGTTTAAAACCGAACGACAGATTGGACTATACCTGTGACGAATACACGCAAAGGACATTTACCGAAAAAGACTATTTTAAAAATCTGCCGAGATGATATTTCTTCTTTACATTACTCAAAAAATACTCGACAATGAATTTTGTTTGTTGTAGAGTTTAAATACTTGATAAATATAAATAGCAAAGGAGAATAAAAATGCAGGTTATATTGAAAAAAGACGTACAAAACCTTGGCGAAGCAGGTGATGTAGTAAACGTTAAAGACGGCTACGCAAGAAATTTCCTTATCCCCCAATCGGTTGCAGAATTGGCAACTAAGGGTGCTTTGGAAAACAGAGAAAAGAATTTGGCAAGAATCAAGGCTAAACAAGAAAAATTACACGCTGAAGCTCTTGAAATTGCTAAGAAAATCGAAGAATTTGCAAAACTTGAACTCTCTGCTAAAGCAGGTGAATCCGGTAAATTGTTCGGTACAATTACAACCAAAAAATTGACTGAAGAACTTAAAGCAAAATCAGGTATTGAAGTTGACAGAAAAAATGTTTCTCTCAACGCTCCTATCAACAAAATCGGTGAATACACAATGCTTATCAAATTGACTTCAAAAGTTAAATGCGAATTGGCTGTTGTTGTTACCGCTTCCGAAGTTTTGAAAGAATCTGTTGAAGAAGTTGAAGAAACTACCGAAGAATAGGTGATTGATGAGCCAAAATTCCAAATTGACATTTGAATGTTTAGCCATCGGCTCACTTCCTCATGACAATTTAGAAAAAGCTATGGAACTCGTAAAAAAGGATTTTTACAAAATTCCGTTTTGGCCTCAGCTCACAAAGATTAACAAAAACGAAGACATGATTATCCAATTTTTGGAAAATATGCCTTCGTTTTTTGTTGAAAAAGATTATCTTGACACCGAATGCGACAAGTTTTTTGAAAATATTGAAGAATTTTTTAACGATTACGAAATTATTACTTCTCAAAATTTGGACGAATCAACCGCCAAAATTCTTGACAAATACGCAATCAGCCGAAATAATTCAATCGCATTCCCAAAATTTATCGAAATTATAAAAAACACCAAACCTAATTTTGCAAAAGGTCAAATTGTCGGACCTTTTACACTCTCTACATCATTAACGGATAAATCGGGCAAATCCGCATTTTATGATGAAACCTTAAAAGAAATTATTACAAAAACCCTCGTATTGAAGGCACTTTGGCAAATAAAAGAAATAAAATGTGCAAACTCCGATACAACTCCGATAATTTTTATAGACGAACCTTCGCTTTCGCAGTTGGGGACATCAGCGTTTTTGACCGTTTCTCAAAATGAAGTTATTGAAATGTTAAAATCAGTTTCCGATATAATCAAGCAATACGGCGCAATCAGCGCAATTCATTGTTGCGGGAAATGCGACTGGACAATTCCGATTGATGCGGGGGTTGATATTATAAATACTGATGCGTACACTTACGCACAAAATTTGAGTATTTTCAGCGAAAAAATTAAAATATTTCTCGAAAACGGTGGAAAAATCGCGTGGGGAGTTGTTCCTACACTTGATACAAAGGCTTTGGAAAAGATTGATTTGAATAAACTTATTTCTGTTTTTGAAAAAGCCGTAAAATATTTGACCAAAAAAGGAATTAATGAGAAAATTATTTTGGAAAATTCGTTAATCACACCGTCATGCGGTGCGGGAGGATTAAGTGAAGAACTTGCCGAAAAGGCAATGGATCTTACAAAGGAGTTGTCAAAATATGGCATTCAAATTAGCAATAACAGGTAAAAGCGGAAGCGGAAAAACAACGGTAACAAAGGCATTTTTGAGAATTTTCAGAGAGTATTTTCCCGAAAAATCAATACTCTTGTTTGATAACGATTTGACAAGCGAACTCGGTCACAGTTTCGGGCTTGATATAAGAAATACGATTTACGGTATCAGGAGCGGAAAACACGAGTATAAAACGGGTATTCCCGAAGGAATGTCAAAACAGGAATTTGTAGAATGGGCAATGGAAGACATTGTTGTTTCTTTGGACGAAAACATTGATATTATTGTTTCGTGGTTTGTCGGCGCGAAAGATTGTCGCTGCCCGATTACGGCACAAATCAATGATGCTGTTTTGAAACTCATTGACAGATACGATATCGTAATTTTTGATTGCGAATTTGACTTGAAATATCTAAATCAGCTTGTTGATACGGATATTGACACAACGCTTATCGTCGGAAATCCGACTGAAGAAAGCGCGCATCTTGCAAAGCGTATTGAAGAATTCAGCGCAAAATACGCGGCAGGCAATCAGTTAGGTGTTATAATCAACAAAGTTGACAATACTGATTTGACTTCGGTTTATGAACTTTTGAAACGTTACGATTTGGACGTTTTGGGGGTAATTCCGACTGACAAAGAGATAAATCCGCTTGATAAAGAATCTTCTTTAATTCAAAATGCAATAAAACAGTTTTATTTCAGACTAAATCTTCCGCAGGTGAGGGAATAATGGCAATAATTTTAGACGGCAAAAAATTACGTGATAAAATTTTTGAGGAATTAAAAACAAAGATTAACAAAATGCCTCAAAAACCCTCTCTTGCAGTAATTTTGGCAGGTAACGACCCATCCAGCAGAATTTATGTTAATAACAAAAAGAAAACTGCCGAAAAATTGGGTATAAATTCAATCGTAATCGAATATCCGTCTGATGTTTCGCAAAATGAGCTTTTGAAAAAAATTGAAGAACTCAATAATGACGAAAATATTACGGCAATTTTGGTTCAGCTTCCACTGCCCGAACATATTGACAAAAATACCGTTATTGATGCGATTTCTCCCCAAAAAGACGTTGACGGGCTTACGTCATATAACAGCGGAAAACTTTTTGCGGGCGAAAAACCGTACGTTTATCCCTGTACTCCGAAAGGGATTTTATTGCTTTTGGACGAATATAATATTGAAATTGAGGGGAAACACGCAGTTGTAATCGGTCGTTCCAATTTGGTCGGCAAACCCGTCAGTCAAATGCTTTTGAACAGAAACGCAACAGTCACAATCTGCCACAGTAAAACGAAAAATCTATCTGACATAACAAAAACTGCTGATATATTAATTTCAGCAGTGGGAAAAAATGTTGTAGGGGAAAAATTTATAAAAAATAATTGTGTAGTAGTTGATGTAGGAATTTTTAGAGATGAAAACGGGAAGTTGCGCGGTGATGTTGAATTTAACGAAGTATCAAAATCAGCATCTTACATTTCGCCCGTTCCCGGGGGTGTAGGTCCCATGACCATAGCGTCTTTGATGTTGAATACGGCAGAACTTTTTAATCGGTCACAAATCAGTTTTTAAAGCAAAACAGATGCGAGGGATAAATCATATTAGACTTAAACAAGTTTGGTCAGACGACCCGAGTGCATTTAATCAGACAAAGCGGCTAATACCAATATTATTGCATTAATCAGCTATCATCAAAAGCGGCTCGACAGTGGTCGTAAGCTACACTAAAGTAGGCTTTGCCTACCCGCCGATTAAGTTCAAGCTGCAAGACGATTTGATGTTGTTGTTAACGAGGTTCTTGAGTGAAGAAATTTCGTTTTCCATCAAACTGATTTGCGAATCCAGTGAATCCTGTCGGGTCTCAAGGTAGGATTCCTCTTGCTGTAATGCGATATAAGTCGGATCATCATCACAGTCAACGTCAGTGTCCTCAAGTTCTTGAGCGCGATAGCCCATTTGTTTTGTAATGTAATTTGCCCTGCTCATAACAAGGGTTTGCTCAAATTGCAGTTGGCTTTTTTGCAATGTGAATAAATTCTTTTGTGCATCAATAGCTAAAAAAGTCATCTCATCTCTCCTTATATTGTACTCTTAACCATGTAAAGTATTTTGAGATAACCCGATTTCACAAAAGGATTATTTTGTTACATTTGTTTACAAAATTATCTCGGCAGATTTTTAAAATAATCTTTTTGGGTAAATGCTTTTTGTGTGTATGTGTCACAAGTGTAGTCCAATCTGTCGTTCGGTTTTAGGCAAAACATGAACAAGTCATAACCTACTTTATTCGGTTTTTTATAGCCGTTTGTGTCGATATAGAGTTGATAACTTGTATTTGAGAATGCATCATTATTTACAAAAATAAAAAAATTATCGTTTACAATTATTGTTCCGTCATCAATAAGATGTGTATTAAAATCACTGTTATCATAATTTTTGTATAATAAATCTTTACCGTTAAGTTTGTTTCTTTTTATTTCAGTTGCAATAATATTGCAAGTTGCCGGTTGTTTAAACTGTTTTACAAGAATTTTTGCAATTTTGTTACCGTAACCTGTATAGTTTCCGTATATGGTTTGCCCTTCGTCAAATTGAACTTTTTGGAGTGCGTTTTGGAGTTCTGCGGTAGTCTTTTTAAACCTGCTTTGCAATTCGGTGTTTCTAATATTTGTAATCAGTACAGGCATTGTCATAGTGGCAACAACCCCGATTATCCCGAGGGTAATCAAGACTTCCGCAAGCGTGAATGCAGGTAATTTCCTCATAATAGCACCTCTGTCAATATTTTCATTATAAAATCAATATTTTGTCAATATTATCAATATATTGATATCTATAATCATTATATTCACTTATTTGAAATTTGTCAAGACTATATAATTAAAAAATGACAAAAGATTACAAATATTTATTAGGGCGCAACATTAAAGCCGAAAGAACAAGAAAAGACATCACACAGGAGCAGTTTGCGGAGATGATTGACATAAGCGTCAGCCATATGAGTAAAATTGAGCAGGGTTTGACCTCCCCCACCGCAATAGTCCTCTACAAAATGTCAAAAACCCTCCAAATCCCAATGGAAGAATTTTTTAAAGGGCTTGAATAATATAATCTTTTACCTGTTTTACAAAAAATTTTGTTTCATCTATTGATTTTTCAATATCTTCGGGTAAAGGTTCATACATAAAATCGTAATCAGATTTTTGCCTGTCGGTAAATACTTCTTTGTATATCCGAAAAAGTTTTTCATCAAAAATTTTATTTTTGTATATATATTCTCGATTAAACCAACCCATTAACTGAGCATGTTTTGATGTTATAAATCCGTCTTTATAAGCCAATGCGCTCACTACATAAAAAACGGCATAATATAATCTGTTTTGGCAAGCTGAATAATATCCGTTATCAAAATTTGAAATTGCAACCAAAATTGCCTTTTCAGACTTATCTATCGCATTGTATATCAATACTCGTTTATTTTGCTCCATAAAAAATACCTTTATTTACTACTTGGTTATAATAAACGGAATTTTTTTCAAGCTCAGATAAAGTCATTGGGTGAATATCAAAAATAACATCATATTCAGCTTCCAATTTACCCACAATATCCCACAAATCCATTCTGCGGGTACGTTCCACCGAATTGGCAAATATTGCAATCAGGTCAATATCACTATCCGAAACTGCGGTATTGTTCGCATACGACCCGTACAAATAAACACCGCTGAAATCAGAATACAAATCCTTTATAGACTTATTCAATTTGTTAATAATTTTGTTAATATGTTTCACATACTAATTTTAACATTTTTTATTATAAATTTCAACATAATCCTTCAAGATTTCAGTCTTAAAATAATCGGGAAGTTTGTCAAATTCATTTATATCAACCAAAAACGGTATATTACTGTCATTTATAAGTTCACGCAGTTTTGAAAGTTTCAAATCTTTTGCACCAAAATCCCTCACAACCAAATCCAAATCACTTCCGTCATGAGCCTTCCCGTTTATACGACTGCCGTAAGCCCAAACAATGGCATTCGGGCAATAAAATTTGAAAATATCTGTCAACATTTTCAGATGTTAAGGTTTGACAAATAATCCATCACCTATATTAACTTCCATTTTCACCTCTGTCAGATTTTTGCCAACTGCAAGTAGTAATCGTTTGCGCGTTCAAACTTGTGAGCCGCATTAAACAATCTGCCTTCTTTCAGTTGCGGAGCAAGGATTTGCAAGCCTATCGGCATACCGTCGCAGTCAAATCCTGCAGGAACGCTCATTCCCGGGATACCCGCAAGGTTTGCGGAAATCGTTGCTATATCAGTCAAATACATTGCCAAAGGATCTGAAGATTTTGCACCCAAATCAAATGCCGTATTCGGACAAGTCGGAGATATCAAAATATCAACCTTCTTGAACGCTTCTTCAAAATCCTGCGTAACAAGTGCGCGCATCTGCTGAGCTTTCTTATAATAAGCATCATAATAACCCGAAGAAAGCGCATAAGTACCAAGCATTATACGACGTTTAACCTCAGGGCCGAAACCTTCGGCACGGGTTTTGGTATACATTTCAAGCAATGTCTTTGCATCAGGTGTTCTGTATCCGTATTTTACACCGTCAAATCTTGCCAAATTCGATGAACATTCGGCAGTCGCCAAAATATAATAAATACCGATTGAATATTTAAGCCTCGGAAGTGAAATTTCAACGATTTCACAACCCATATTTTTATAATCGTCAATCGCCTTTTGCATAGCCTTTTGAACATCTTCGGTCAATCCTTCCGACATAAGTTCTTTTATAACGCCGACTTTCATGCCCTTAATATCGTTATTAAGGTTTTGCGCATAATGCTCAACAGGCAAATTCAACGAAGTCGAATCTTTCGGATCATAACCCGAAATAACTTCAAGCAAATTAGCAGCGTCTTCAACCGTTCTTGCAAAAGGTCCTATTTGATCCAATGATGACGCGAAAGCAATCAAACCGTAACGAGAAACCCTTCCGTAAGTCGGTTTCATACCTACAATACCGCAGAAAGATGCGGGAAGTCTGATTGAACCGCCCGTATCGGAACCGAGCGCAAGAGTAGCTTCGCAAGCTGAAACGCTTGCCGCAGAACCGCCAGAAGAACCTCCGGGAACTTTATCCAAATTCCAAGGGTTATGAACCTTTTTGAATGCAGAGTTCTCGTTTGAAGAACCCATTGCGAATTCGTCCAAATTAGCTTTTCCTACAATAGGAACAAGATTATTCAACAATTTTTCCGTAACGGTAGCATTAAAAGGTGAAACAAAATTTTCCAAAATTTTTGAAGATGCTGTCGTCTTAGACCCCTTCAAATTCATATTGTCTTTAAGCGCAAGCGGAACACCTGCCAAAAGCGGAAGTTCTTCGCCTTTTGCAATTTTTTCATCAACTTTTTTTGCGGTATCAAGTGCAATTTCTTTTGTCAAAGAGTTAAAAGCACCCAATTTACCTTCCAATTCGTCTATTCTTTCAAAAGCGGCATTTGTAAGTTCAACCGCCGAAATTTCTTTATTCCTGAGAGCTTTGCTCTGTTCCGTTGCTGATTTTTTTAAAAGCTCGTTCATAATTTCTCCATTATTTATGAGATTCTTCGACTGTACGTCATTCTGAGCGTTAGCGAAGAATCTCATAACTTTTCAATCTCAGAATGACAATTCCATACAACAATGATATGACAAAAATAACTTATTCGCAAGAATAAATTGTTAATAAATTAGTTATTTTACAGAAATAATTAATTTTATATTTTGTATTGCGGGGCGTATACCGCCCCCTCGCAGTTTCTTTCTTGTACCGACAAGAAAGAAACCAAAGAAGCTCCCGACCTGCTCCCTCGCTCACATCAATGTAATTGTTCGGTTAAAGGCTCGTAAACTCGCTATATTGTCATTGCGAACGAACCAAAGGATTGGCCCGCGTGACTGCTTGGTTGGCGGCAATAAACGGGTCTGCGTGTTTTGCTGTCGCAAAACAACTCGCCCTCTGCCGCCAATACGCAATCCAGCCTATTATACTTTACCGCTCAAACAGTACGAGCCTTTGTTTTTTCCTCACAAACATTGATTGTTCGCTCGGTCAAAGGTCGGTTTTGTTTAAAATTATCATAAGTAGTTATTAAATAAATTATTAACAATATTTTATCAAACTAATTCTCAAGAATTAGAAATATTTCTTAACATATAGTTATAAAGAATTAGTTCCGTGGAATAATAATTATATAAGAGAGCTGTTTCATATATAATTCATAAATCCGACGGGGCAACCCCGTCATTTTTATTATATAATTGTTTTGTGAATAAAAAGATTTCCGACAAAGTTATAAACAGATTAACACTGTATCATTGCATTTTATCAGACATGATTAACTGCAACGAGGAATATGTTTCAAGCAAACATATTGCGGAGCTTTTGCACATTGATGATTCGCAGGTGAGGAAAGATATCAGCCTTTTGAATAATTCGGGCAAATCACGTATCGGATATATTGTAAAAGAGTTAAAAAGCTCGATTGAAACGACTCTCGGATTCAAAAAGACAAAAAAAGCACTGATTATCGGGGCAGGAAACCTCGGTACTGCGATTGCTAATTACGGAAATTTTTCGGCTTACGGACTTAAAATATTGGCAATTTTTGACAATGACAAAAACAAAATCGGCAAATTGATTAACGGTATGGAAATCCAAAATATCTATGAACTTGCACCGACCGCAGTAAAAGAAGAAATAGAAATCGCAATTATGACGGTTCCCGGTCAATACGCCCAAGCAACCGCAGATTTTCTCGTAAACGCACACATCAAATATATTTGGAACTTTACTCCGACCGTTCTGTCAGTTCCTGACAACGTACAAGTATGGAACGAAAACTTAGTCGGAAATTTTTTGCAGTTCACTTATGGAATTTGAATTTATCTGATAAAGATATCTCAACCCTTCAAGCGTCAAAGTCGGATTTATAAAGTCAAAAGGACGCTTCAAATAGTTTGAAATCAGCCCCGAATATCCGCCTGTTGCAACAATTACGGCTTTTTCGCCCAATTCTTTTTCGCATTGTTCAATAAGTCCGTCAATCATTGAGGCAGTACCTCTAATTACCCCCGAAAGTATTGCATCATTAGTGTTATGACCGATTACGTTCGGGCAAAGAGAAACATCAGTGCGCGGAAGTTTTGACGTAAACTTGTTCAATGCTTTCATTTGCGACATAATTCCGAGCGAAATAATCCCGCCGATAAATTCACCGTTGGAATTAATTATGTCAAAAGTTGTTGCCGTTCCAAAATCCACCACAATCGCAGGGTGTTTATAAAGCACATAAGCACCTGCCGCGTTTGCAATCCTGTCCGCCCCCGCTTCTTCGGGATTGTCGATATTTATTTTTACACCCGTATTGATTTTGCTTGAAAGCAAAACCGAATTGATTTTGAAAACATTATCAACCGCTTTTTTAAATTTTGCGGTTAATTCATCTACAACCGAAGAAATTATACAATCTTTTACCGAATAATCCTTAAACAAAGATTTTAAAAGCACCTCGTATTCTTCCAACGACAAATCTTTGTCGGAGGCAAGACGAAATTCCTCAATCAGAGCTTCGTTATCAAAAAGTCCGAGGGTAATGCTTGTATTTCCGATATCAGATGTTAATAACATAAAAGACTATTCCTCATCAAGGAATAGTCTATTATAAACAAAAACTATTTGCAAAAATTATCCGCGAGCAATACCGCCTGCCTGATTATTTTGCTCGTTCCCAAACTTATTAAGAACTCCCGCAAATGATAGTACACTTGTACCCATAGGCACTGTCGGAACATTTTGAGCCTGTTGTTTTTTCTTAACTAATGGCACCGTAGTTTTTTGTGGTTTATATTCGGTTGCCTCGTAGTTTCTGTACTGTTCAAGAATATCTCCGTAACTTTTTGCTTTATACGGTCCTATACCTTCAACAGGTTTGTCATATCTTTGTACCATAATTATACTCCTTAATATCTCTTATATATATTAAGGATATAATTTCCACATAATTGCCTAAAATTTTTTATTTTGTTACAAAACTTTACAATTCATTTTACAAGTCCTTCGGTTTCGTTATACATAACCATATAAAAATCAGGGCTTGTCATATTGGGGTTCTTTTTCATAAATTTTTTAACGTCAAATTTTTCCAAATAATTATCCAATTTTTTGAGAATTTTTTCGTTGTCGGAATGTTCGTTTTTCAGGTTTGCAATGTAACTGCGGGTCATTGCAAGCACCTCGTCCTCGGTCAAAATCGGCTGACCGCCGATTAAAACTTCATCGGGTTCTTCCTCATCTATATATTTTTTCAGTTCTTTTTTAGGGTCTTCTTTTTGACGTTTTCCTCCGCTGTCGGAAGATGTTGATGAAGAAACCGCACGTTGCGCAAAAGGATTGTTAACATTGTTGAACATATAAACCTCCTTCGGCTAAAGCCTCAGAATGACAATAAGGTAATCGGAAAATTTACAAAAAACTTTAATTATATCGTTTATTTGATGGAGTTATAAAAATCTTTAAGCAACTTGCAGTCGTCCTCAATATTGGGGCTTTCGCAAACTATTGCACCTTTTACGTCAAAATCTTTCAAGGCTTTGAGTAAATCTTTGTAATTCATATCGGATTCTTGCAGGTTTAAATGTTGTCTTTCACCTTTTGCGGTGTATTCAATTCCCGCAAGATGACCGTGAAAATTCTCGAGTGCATATTGTCCTATTTCGTTACCCATTTTTTCAAGCACTTTGGCAAATTCGTCATAAGTGTTAAATTCGCCTGCACTTCGTGCATGAAGATGAGAAAAATCCACGCAGGGCAAGACCTGTTCAAATTCTTTTGAAAGATTAATAATTTCGTCAATATCGCCCCACTGCGTGCCTTTTCCCGTAGTTTCGGGGCGAATCCAAACCTTGATATTTTCTTTTTCAAGCACGTCAATTATACGTTTTGTTTGATTTTTGACCTGTTCAAAGACGACGGATTTATCTTGACCCATATAAAAAGCAGCGTGATAAGTAATACTGAATGCCCCCGCCTGCGAGGCAACAGAGGCTGTATCAATAATCCTTTGAACACTTGCATCAATTTTTTCGGGTTCTTGAGAATTAAGGTTTATGTAAAATGGCCCGTGAGCGGTGATTACAAAGTCTTTTGACATATCCTTGACAAAAGTTCTGTGTTCGTCACGCATTCTGACCCCGTGAACAAATTCAAGTTCCATACCGTCCAAATTCATTTCTTTCAAAATATCAAAAGCATCTGGATAAGAACCTTTACCTGTTCTTAACGGCATACCTGCAGTGATAAAATTAAGTTTGTCAAAAGTTTTTTGCACCGTAATTCTCCTTCAAAGAAATTATAGCACAATTTTTCAATTAACAATAATTTCGCCCACGATATCGCCATGAAGGGTTTTTATTGTTTTATCAACGGGGATATCAGCCCATTTAAGATTTTTGAGAGTCTGAATAACGGTAAGCTCGCGCGCTTTCATATCACAATCGCAAATTTTTACGACAAACGCTTCTTCCGTTAACGTATTCACCACAATACAAAGCCCGCCCGCACCGACTTTTGCAATTAAACCTTCGGAATTTTCAATAATTTTCGTATCCGTTCTGTCCTCACCGCCAATAAGGTAAGGATTATTCAAAAAAGCGTTTTTGATTTTTTCATATTTTTTATCGCAGAAAAGATTCAAATAACCTTTGAGCATATTAACAAGCGGCATTGAAACTATAGGAACACCGCATCCGTCCTTTGTAACGGGATATTCATGTTTAACTTCGCACAAATCATAAATTTTGCGTTTAATTTCAACTTGTAGAGGGTGTTCCAAACTGTCGTAATCAGATAAATCCCAACCTTTCATTTTGCATAAACCAAGCATCATAACGTGTTTTCCCGAACAGTTGTTCTGCAAAACATTCACTTCTTCACCGTTAAGGAGCATTTCACGTCTGCGCGTTTTTGATAAAGGTTCATGTAATCCGCATTTCAAGTAAGTTTCATCAAGTCCGATTTTATCCAAAAGTCCTTTAATCACCTTGGTATGAACTTTTTCACCCGCATGAGAAGCCGAACAAACCGCAATTTCTTCTTCTGTCATTTCGTAAAATTTATCCATGCCAAAATCAATAATCAAACTTGCCTGCAAAGGTTTTGCACAGGAGCGAAGATAAAACGGACAGTTGTCGCTGTCACCTTTAAAATCAATCGGGCGATTTCTGTTTGCAAGAATAACATATCCCGCATGTTCCTGTTCTAACAATCCGTCACGTATGTATTTTACAAGTATTTCAGGGGTTTGCATTTTTCTTTACCATAGCAAGAAGTTGTACCAACTTGCTTTTTAATATTTTATTTTCTTCTTTAAGTTTTTCCGCTTCTTCTTTATATTGTTGACTTTCGTCCGAATAAGCCGTTCCGGATTTTGGTACAATATTGTAATCCAAAATAAAACGTTTTTGAGCTTCCTCTTTAAGAAGCAAAAGCGTTTTCATCTCATTTTCACTGACATAACCCAAATTAACAAGGACTTCACCAAATTGTTTATCGGTAGAATTTTCATGGGTCATGATTGCGTTATGAAGTTCATCAACATTCAAATCGCCTCTGCGCCTATAATATTCACCGAGTCTGAATTTACCCGCTATAAATCCCGCCATTGCAGAAATTTCCTTTGCTTCGGGAGTTTTTACAAAAGTCTGTTCAACGCAAAATTCAAATATTTTCGCAACTTCTTCCATCGTAAGAAAAGTATTTGAGGCAATTTCGATTATACTCAATCCGTCCTCGCAGGATTGCAAAAAATTATAAATATTGTAATCAAACCCGCTTTTTCTTTCCTCAAGTTCCATTCTTCCGTTAAAAGTCAATATCGGAACATAAGTTGTAAAAAGATTACCTTCATTATTTTGCAAAAATTCATAGCAATAATGGCTTTTCATTTCATTTGACAGTTTTAGAAACATAACCTGTTTAATCCAAAACGGCACATTCAAAACTTTTTGCAAAAACATATCAAGTGTATTCTTTTTCAAACCGACCTCACGACATTACTATATAATACATATACAATTAATTCAAGATTATTAAACAAAAGCATTACATTTAATTCTTCTTTATACTATTGATTTATATTTAATTAAATTGTAATATTATACGTAAGGAGATTGGCTATGAAGAAAAAGATTTCTATTGCAATATTGGCACTTATCGGGATTGTTACCACAATAAAATTGGCTTTGATTTACTATGATGCAAACTTTAACCCTTATGCATTATCAAGTTTTTGTTCAATAAACGAATTTATTGACTGTGACGGAATAGCAAAAACTACCGAATCCCAATTCTTCGGGATACCGCTTGCATACTGGGGAATGTTCCTCTATATGTTTATATTGCTTATGTTATTTGTTGAAAAACTTAAAAACATAAAATTTTTAAAATTTTTGGAAGTATTTAAAAATCCTCTTGATTATATCGCATCATTAGGCGTGGTTTCGTTCGCAATTTCTATGCTTTTGCTCTGTCTGAGCCTTTTTGAAATCAAAAAATTGTGCGTTCTTTGCGCGTTTACCTACATTTTGAATTTCTTAATCGGTTGTATTGCAACGGACTTTAAAAACGGAGGATTCAAAAAATCAATCCGTCAAAGCGTTGAAGATTTTGTTGATGCAATAAAAGTAAAAGCATACTTAATCGCTTTTATTGTCGTAATGCTTTGTGCGGGCGGATTTTTATTCTACACGACAAAAACAAATATTTTTGCTCCGCAAGTAGAAAGACAAAAGGAATTCAAAGAGTTTATAAACGTTAAAAAGAACAAATACGCGGTAAGCGGAAATATCTTAGGCTCGGAAAATCCGAAATTGATTGTATATGTTTATTCGGATTATCAATGCCCTATTTGTTTTGCACATAATATTATGATGCACAAACTTGCTAAAGAAATTAAAGGTATTCAAATCGTTCACAGAAATCTTCCGCTTGACAAAGAATGCAATGTATATCTTACAAACCAACTCCATAACGGTGCTTGTATTGATGCAAAATACTCGATTGCAGCTGAAAAACAAGGAAAATTCTGGGATATGAATAATATCCTGTTTGAGAAAAAACCGCAAACCGAAGCTCAAATTCTTGATTTGGTAAAAGATATGGGATTTGATATGGAACAGCTTAAAAAAGATGCAAACAGTATCGAAACCGAAGAAGAAATAAAAAAACAAATTGACGATTGCTACAAAAGAGGTGTAAACGGCACTCCTACAACTTTGGTCAACGGAGAGGCATACATTGGAATAAAAAAATATCAGGAATACGTTGAATGGATAAACAAAGAACTGAAAAAATAGTTATCCATACGTGTTGCGCAATTTGTTCGGGATATCCCATATCTTATTTAAAAGATTTGGGATATTCGCCTGTTGCATACTTTTATAATCCGAACATTTACCCAGACAGCGAGTACCAAAAACGACTTGAGGCAGAACGCACTCTTTGCAGACATTTTGATACGGAACTTGTCGAAGCGGATTATAACCCGCAAGAATATTACGACTTTGTAAAAGGATTTGAAAATGAACCCGAAAAAGGCTTGAGATGCGACAAATGTTTTGAATTAAGACTTCTAAAAACCGCAAAATATGCAAAATCCAAAGGAATTGATAAGTTTACAACATCAATCGTTATAAGCCCGCACAAAAATTTTGACAAACTTACGCAAATCGGGGAAAAAATCGCAAAACAAGAGGGCTTGGAATATTTTGCAGTAAATTTTAAAAAGAAAGACGGATTTTTAAAAACAAATAAAATATCAAAAGAATTGGGATTATACAGACAAAATTACTGCGGATGCAAATTTGCAATGAGATAAATCATATATTTACATTATGATATTTTTACAAAATGTTATATAATCATTATAGAAGTTGATTTATACAAAAAAAACATTAAAGGAAAAAGTATGAATAAGAAAATTTTATCAACATTAATTGTTTTGGCATTAGGCACATTGAGTGTTTGTGCGGTAGATTTGCAGCCGATTAACAATTACAATTCGGGTAATTCTTCATCATCGGGTTTGGATAAAAATACAATCTATTACCCGAACGCAAACCTCAAGAGTGCAATCAAAAAATACAAAGGCGGAAATTACACAGGCTGTCTGCAAGAACTGTTTTCTCTTACGAAAAAAGAACCTTCTAATGCCGCAGCATACTATTACATGGCTTTGGCTTACACACATGTAAATATGCAATCAGATGCGGTTGAAGCCTATGAAAAAGTAATTTCACTCAGCCCGAATTCTTACCTTGCTGAATATGCAACAAAAGGAAAAGATTGTCTGACCGGAGGTCCGACCTGCAAAGCTCCGGAAGCAACCGGCGAAGACAATAATGTTGATGCTTTGGATCAATTCGTAAATGCACCTTACGGCAACGGATTATCACCCGAATTGAACAGAGAATTGCAACAAAAAGAACTCAACAACATTCAAAAAGAAATTAATAACAAAGAAAACTTGGAATACAAAGATATTCAAAAAATCAGAAACTTTGATAATGACAAGTCTTCTGCCGAAGAAAACGACAGAATTGCACAAGTAAGTGATGAAGAAGTCTTAAATGCAATAAAAACCCTTAAAGATGCAGGTGTTAATGTTTCACTCCAAAATCAAACACCTTATTCCGTTCAATATCAAGACCCGCAGATGGCTGAATTCAGTATGATGCTCGGCAATAACAACAACAATAACGGAAGTATGATGAATATGGTTCCGTATCTGATGGCCCGGCAGCAGGAAGGTAAAAATGTTGACCCGCGTCTTATGCAGGCTATGATTATGAACTCAATGATGACTGATTTTACATTCAGCAACAACAATAACAACAGATATTAGTATATGATTTCGGAATATTCAAAAGAAAAAGAAAAATTGCTGACAAATTATGATGAAAATTGTCGGCAATTTTTCATTAAAAAAGGCTATCCGCTTGAATACGGTTACTGCCAAATTCTTGAAGATAATTTGGACGAGGCAAAACGGATTTTTAACGAATTAAAAGACATTGATATCCGCGCACATTGGGCATTATTTATGATTTCATTGATTGAGGGGGATGTTCGTGAATATCCGACATATTTTGAGCTGAGAAATTTTTTGGAAATTGATTTAAACATTTTAATTCATTATTACAAAGGCGATTTTGTCGAAAAAATTGTAAGATATGCGGATTTTATGTTTTCCATAAACCCCGAAGTTTACAAATTTATCGGCAGAGTATTTTATAACAACAATCTTTTTGAACAGGCAAAATTTTTCCTGAAACGTGCAAAAAGTTATTTTTATAACGACCCCGAACTTCACTATCTTTTGGCATACATTTTTTATTCGATAAAAGACTATACGCGAGCAAGGATTGCCACAAACGACTGCCTTGCAATATTGCCGAAATACTACCCTGCGGTCGCTATGAGCGAAGCCATCTCAGCCAAAGGATTTTAACAGCTTTTGTCAATGACGTTCAAAATTTGATAATAAAGATTTAAACTTTTTTCATCAAGAATTGAAATTTTATCTTCAATCTCTTTTTTTACATTACGATTATTAACAAAATGCTCATAATCAAACAAATCTTTGAGCTGACAATTAAAAACATCACAAAATTTGTTAAGCGTTTTCAAAGACGGAAAGCTGTTTCCGCCCTCAATATAAGCAATCTGACGCTGATCTATCCCTATTTTTTCCCCAAGAGCAAATTGCGTTAAATTATGCTTTTTACGCAAATGCTTTATTTGTAAACCCAAAAGTTGTTTAATCGTTTTTTCATCCATATTTACTAATTATAATCACATATAAAAATTTAAAAAATGAAATATATGCTTGTATTTTAAAAAATAATATGATATAATAATATGTACAAGAATATAAAATACAATTTACCAATTCATAAGGAGAAATTATGAAACAAGAAGCTAAGGAAAAAATTTCATCTTCTAATCAGGGAGGAAGCAGAGATAAGTTCCCTCGCCCCTTGAGGGAGAGGGTTAGGGAGAGGGGGCAAAAATGTGCCTTCACCCTCGCGGAGGTCCTCATCACCCTCGGCATCATAGGCACTGTTGCAGCGATTACAATGCCTGTTATAAACCAAAAAATTCGTGAAATGCAAACCGTTAACAGGTTAAAACAATCATATTCAATACTTTCTCAAGCGTACGAAAGAGCAGTACAAGATTATGGTACTCCGGATAATTGGGATTTGGCGAATTCGGAAGATAAAACAAGCTCGGACAAACTTATGGAAAAATTTCAACCTTACCTCAAAACAACCAAAATTTGTAAATCGAGCGAAACAGGCTGCCTGAAAAATGTTAATTATGTAGGTTTGGATGGCAAACAAAATGCGGGCAATCTTGATTCTAACAATAATTCAAAAGCCCGACTTGCTAACGGAACAATAATAATGCCATGGGTTTGGGATGCTAATTGTTCTTTAACTGAAGGGACTTCAATACAAATGAAAAACGTCTGCGGGAATATTATGGTTGATGTAAACGGAACAAAAGAACCTAATCAATACGGAGTGGATACATTTTTTATATACATAACAAAATACGGGCTTGTACCGCACGGAGTGGCAGCCGATACAAGCGGATACAGCTTTAAAATAAATTGTAAGGACAAATCAATAGGTTACGTTTCCGGTTGGAGCACAAACGGTATGGGCTGTGCAGGCTGGGTAATCTACAACGGGAACATGGATTACCTGCACTGCAACGACCTTTCGTGGACAGGTAAAAAGAAATGCAGATAATTACAGTTTTTGCATTCTTTTATTGATTTGAGAATGAATTCTGTTGGCGCGATAGAGGTAATTAGTCAATTTTTCGTAATTTGCCTTTGTTTCACCGTACGGAACTTTCATGGCAATAAGTTCATCAACATTACTGTTAATACTCTCCAGAGTATCGAGAGAATCTCCCAAATCCGCTATCGAACGGAATTTTTTGGAAACTTTTGAAAAAATTCTTCTTGTCAAAAATCTTGCAATTACTTTCAACGGTGCCATTTTGCGTTTTGATTTTGCAATTTTCGGGGTCAAGCGTTCCGCAAGATTTTGTTTTGCATATTCTTTTTTCAATTCTCCAAGCTCATTTTCAAGAGTTTTAATCTGTATTTTCAACTCCATAACATCAACGAGTTTGCCTAAAAGTTCGGCACCCTTAATCTTGTTATTCAATTTTTCAAGCTGTTCTTCTTTTTCCGCAATAAGATATTCCATCTTGAGCGACTTGTCGTCCAAATCCTTAAACGAATTGTCGTTCAAAATATTCAAATCATAGTCATTAAGCCTTTTTAAATTATTTTCAAAAAGATTATTGCTCATATTTTTCCTAAAACCCGTAAAAATATTTTTTGCTCTAACTTATTGTATAAACTTTTCTGTGATAAATGAATACTCCGATTATAGTAAGTATTATATTCGGAAGCCAAGCACCCAAAAATGCGGGCAAAGTTCCTGCCTCACCAAACGATATGGACAATGCCCTAATCAGATAATAAGCAAAAATTATCAAAATACTGAACAAAAATCCTCTGTTATACCTGACACGAGGAGGAGTAATCGCAAGCGGAACACCAATCAACACGAATACTACGGTCGTCAAAGGCAAAGCCAGCTTGTCATAAAGTTCTATCCAAAAATAATTTCTCTCCTCGCCTTCCAAATCGGGGTGACTCTTGATATAAGCCAACAAGTTACTGAAATTCATTTCTCTCGTAACATTTCTGTTTAACTCCGCTGACAAATCAAGCCCAAACTTAATAATCGAACTGTCAAAAAGAGTTGTATTAAGTATTTTACCTTCCGCATTAACGGTATAAACTGCCCCTTTTCTAAAATCCCAGCCTTCGGGTGAAGTTTTACCTTCATCTGCCTGCAATACCTGTATAGTACCCGCTTTTGACGTATCAAGAACCGTAATATTATGCAGAACCTTATTTTCGCAATATCCAACATAAAACAAGCGTTTCAAAGCTCCGTTATTATTGACCTCTTTAAATACAAAATTTTGTTTGCCTTCGGGAATATTTTTTTGTCCGAAAGCCCAAAGTGCAAGGTCTTTAGACTGCTTTGTCATAACGGGAACAATGGCTTCGTTAATAAAGAAACTGCATAATGCCATAATTATTGCAAAAATAAAAATCGGTTTTGCTATTCTGTTCAAACCTATTCCGCAGGCTCTCATAACAGTAATTTCGGATTTAAGGCTCAAACCGTTCAAAGTCATTACGGTCGCTAAAAGAACACCCATAGGAATTGTCATAACAATAACCTGAGGCAAGTTCAGAATAATCATCATAAAAGCAACCTTAAACGGTATACCGAAATGCGATATCTGTTTAATCAAAGTAATAAAAGTATCGGATGCAAAAATGATTGACGTAAAAACAGCAACGCCCATCAAGAACATCTCTATTACCTGTTTTAAAATATATTTATCCAATGATTTTACGTTACTTGCCATGATTCTTCCCGTTAATTAAAATCCAAAAGGATCTTTATGGTATCTTTTTCCTTATTTTTTTCAAATGCTTCAAGCGCATCATCAGCCTTGTATCTCCCCGAAATCAAAGGAGAAAAATCAACCTTGCCCGATTTCAAAAGTCTGAGTGCCGCGGGGAATTGACCGCATCTTGACCCTAAAACCGTTATTTCATCAATTACAATCGGTGCAAGATTAAATTCTTTTGAAGCCGCAACTGTACTTTTCAAAACCAAAACTCCGCGCGGTTTTGTAAGTGCAAGAGCCGTTTCAAATCCCGAAATTGATCCTGTCGCCTCAACAACGACATCATATTTTTTCTCGACCTTCAAATCACTCAAAAGAACGGTTTCAACCCCTTGAGCTTTTGCTATATCAAGTTTATTTTGGTGTTTCCCGACAAGCAAAACATCAATATTTTGAGCGTTCAAAGTCAAAGCCGTAATCAACCCCAACTTTCCGTCACCCAAAATAACAACTTTTTCAAACGGTTTTATATGAAGTTGTTCCGTAATTTCGCATGCTGCCGCCAAAGGTTCGACAAATACTGCCTGTTCATCGGGAACATTTTCGGGAACTTCAAACAGGACTTCCAAAGGCATTGTAAAATATTGTGCAAAAACACCGTCTTTATGAAAAATTCCGAGAGTATGACGTTCCGGGCAATGGCGGTAAAGTTTTTCGGCACAATAAGGACATTCGGGTTTTTTACAACCGTAGCTTATTTCAGCCACGACCCTTTTACCCAAAAGTGATTTATCCTCATCATTAATTTCTTCAACAATACCAACGGCTTCATGACCTAAAATACCCTTATAGCCCATATAACCTTTTGTAATTTCATAATCGGTATTACAAATGCCCGCAAGAGTAACTCTCACAAGTGCTTCACCTTTCTGCGGAACGGGTTTTTCATAATCGTTAACCAATTTTAATTCTTCATCAAATACTACAGCTTTCATTTCTATCCCCTTTTCATAAAAAAATTATAGCACGAAAATTTTAAATAATTTTTGCAAATGAAAGGAAATAATCGGAAATTACATTCACAAGCATGGGTAAAATCCAAACCATAATCGCAGCACCCAAAACAGGCTTGAACAAGAAACTCAACTGAAAAACGTTTACCTGCGGAGCGGTTTTTGAAATTACACCCAAAATAATATCCTGTCCCAAAGTCGCCAGCAATACGGGAGAAGCTATCTGCAATCCCATAAACAAAACATTTGACGAAAGCTGAACCAAATAATCCATATTAACAAGCTGTTTAAGAGGAATTACAACCGCATCAAGCGGAAATATTTCGATACTGTGCATAAATGCCTGCAAAAGCCAATAAATTCCGCCCAACTGTATAAAAATTAAAAGTCCCAAAAGTTGAAAACATTTACCGACAATAGAAACCTGAGCCGAAGTTGTAGGATCCAAAACCATTGCGGAAGAAAGCCCCATCTGCATATTCACCATATCTCCACCCGCCTCAATCGCAAGCAGAATCAACTGCGCAACATAACCTATCATTGCTCCGACAACCATATTTAAAAGAATTGAAAGCACAAAAGATGTTTCAACAACCTTGACATCAGGCTTTGCTACACATGTCAAAATTATCGTAAACAACAAAACGAGCGAAATCTTTACCATGCCGGGAATTTCTTTTCTGTTAAAAACGGGGGCAAATCTTATAAATCCCAACAATCTTGCAAATATGAAAATACCCGCTGCCAAATACGTATTAAGCATCGGAAATGTTTTCATTAATTCGGTAAGAATTTGCTCCATAATCCTCCTTATCTGCCCAGTATTTTATTCGTTTCAACAAAATTCGGTTTCGGCATCGGAGTATTCGGCGCTCCGTAATATTTGATTTTGTGCTGATTATCAATATACGGAACTTTGCCCGGATGCTTCATTATATAGTCAATTTCTCCGCTGTTTTTCATTTCTCTTTCAAAAGGTGTCGTGTATTTGTAATAATCAGACGGCAATACAAACGAATCATTTTTCGATACAAGATTAAAAGCAATAGACATGCCGTCAATTACAAAACCTTTAAGCATATTAATAAATCCTATACCGCCTATAATAATTACCAAAAATACACCCAAAATTTTCGGAGCGGCTGCAATAGTTTGTTCCTGAACCTGAGTTACAGCCTGCAAAATACCGACAATCAAACCGATACCCGCCGCAACAAGTACACAAGGCATAGATATTGCAAGCATTAATAAAAATCCTTTTGCTAAATATTCAATTAAAACTTCCATTACCCCTCCTAATTATAACTTGTTACAAGCCCTTGAACAATCAGCGCCCAACCGTCTACCGCAATAAATATCAGCAGTTTAAACGGCAGAGATATAATCGTCGGCGACAACATAAACATACCTAACGCAAGCAAAATATTTGCCACTACAAGGTCAAGTACAATAAACGGAACAAATATTATAAATCCGATTTCAAACGATGTTTTAAGTTCACTCAAAATAAACGCGGGCGCAATTTCCCAAACAGTAAGTTCATCAGGATTGTTCGGGGCTTTGCCTTTTGATAATTCGACAAAAAATGCCAAATCACCCTCGCGGGTTTGTTTCATCATAAATTCTTTTAAAGGCTTTGAACCCTCATTAATCGTTTCTATAATATTATGATTTTTTTGATACGGAACAGAACCCAATTCATACATTTTTTGAAATGTTCCGCCCATAGTATAAAAAGTCAATATCATTGAAAGACCGATAATTACGATTGATGGCGGAACTTGTTGAGTACCCATTGCGGTTTTCAACATTGAAAATACGATTACAAACCTCAAAAAACTTGTCATACAACAAAATACCAAAGGAAGCAACGAGAACAAGCTCATTACTATCAGCATTTGTATAATAGGATTCATATCCTTTAATATCGTATCCATAATATTTTTCCTTCCAAGTCTTTAAAAAAATGTTTATATGTTGTTAATTATATTTTTAAAAATCTTTTTTGAACCCGTCGATTTCTTTTGAAAATCAACAATTACAGGTAATTCATCAACGGCAGAATCCATTTTTTCCTCGACTTTGATTTCTTTTACATTTTCATCAAGTTTTGAAATCAAAGAAGTTCTTTCCGCATCTGAAGCTACCAAAAATCTCTCATTACCTGCTCTTACAACATACAAATTTTTTCGCGGAGCAAGGCTTATGCAATCTTCAACATTCAAAAATTTTGATTTTGAAACTCCGTTATAAGAGAATTTTTTATACACAAATACGGCAAGAAAAATCATGCCGACCATTGCCGTTGTATAAACTATAAATGTCGCAAAATATCCGCCCATAACTAAATATCCTCATCTTCAAGTTCAAAATCGCTGTAATCAAATTCATCTTCCTCGGAAGCCGCTTCGGGCTGACCTTCCTCCCCAACGGGTTGTTCTTCAACGGGAACATCTTGTGGAACCTGTTCTTCCGTTTGAACATTATTAACAGTATCGGCAGCCGCCTGCTCGGGAATTTCTTCTTCAGCGGCAATTTCTTTAACCTTTACACCGTATCTGTCATTGACAATAACAAGTTCACCGCGTGCAATCATTTTATCTTCAACGCACAGAGTAACTTCATTGTCATAAATTGAAGATAAGTCGACAACCAGACCTTCCTCAATACTTTTCAATTCACCAAGAGTTATCTTAACGGGCTTAAACTTAGCGTCCATTTCAACTTCTATACTGTCCCAAAGATTTGTATCAGACATATCTTCTTCCTCCCCTTCGTCATTATCAAAAGGAATAACCAAATCCATACGCGGATTTATGTTGATATCCTTTTCAAAATCCAACAATTCTAAAGTCATATGATTAATATTACTGTTATCCAAAACGACAATATCACCGACATCAATATTTTTTAAATCAAAGACTCTCAACCTCAAAAAACCTATTTTTATTGAAGTTTTTATTGAACAAGGCAAAAAATAGTTATTATCAAATTTTTCACCGCTGTTTGTAACGATATCGGGATTTAGCATAACTTCGGGCAAAGTAATTATGAATTTCCCCGATTCATTTTTATCAATATCTTTAACCAAAAACGTCAAATGAATTACGTCAAAATTTGTACGTTTCAAAGTAGGCGGAGCAGGCGACAACAGCCTTAAAATCGCACTGTACATATAATCGTTAAAAGCAGTAATAATCTTTGCTTCCAAATCCGTAAGTTTATTAAGATTAAATTTTGAATCGGGTCTGCCGAGAGTTCTTTCAAGCAAAAGCCCGATAGTCTTTTCCGAAGCTCGGAAAAACATTTCATACATCTCATTTATGCGGACTTTCGTAACAAAATAAGAATCCCTGTCCATAAGAGTATTCATATTTTTACTCAAACCCAAAAATATAAACTGAAAACCGGGCAGAAAAAAGTTGTCACACGCCCTTTGAACCACAGGCGGGTAATAAGTTGCGAACCAGTTATATTTAGTATAAAGTTCTCTATTTGTAGTTTGAATATCTTGTGTTACCATATCCTCAATTCTACAATAGATTATTCCCTCATTGCGCACATCAATCATTTAATGGATATTTTTGAAAAATCAAGTTTATATAATTACAAAAATTTGTTAAAACCTTGACTTTGCGGCAGGATTGTGGCAAAATAACGGCAGAAATAAGGAAGTTTTATGGCAAAGTTTGAACCAAAGTTTTCAATAACCAACACAATAGCAAACAACCTTCTTGAAATAGAGAGGGTTAAAGAAGGCATTAAAGCCTTACCTATTAATCCTAAGCTACTGAACTCATTAAGAGAAACCGCAAAACTTTCCACAATTCATTATTCAACTCAAATTGAAGGTAACAGACTTACAAAAGAAGAAGTAAAAGACCTTATAAGCAGTAAAAAAGTTGTTTCAAATACAGGCAGAGTCCGTGATGAAAAGGAAATTAAGGGTTACTATACAGCACTTGATTACATAGAAAAACTTGCCAAAACGAAATCACCTATAACGGAAGAAAATGTTAAACATATTCATGCACTTGTAACAGGTGGTGGCAGTACAAAAGTTAAAGGTACAGAATACAGAGAAGGGCAAAATGTTATAACAGATTCTGCAACAGGTAATATTGTATATATGCCGCCGGAAGCAAAAGATGTTGCTGATTTAATGAAAGCATTTGTTAAATGGATTAATTCGGTAAATGACATACCAATTCCTATCGTAGCAAGCATAATCCACTACCAGTTTGTTACGATACACCCTTATTTTGACGGTAATGGCAGGACTGCAAGGCTTTTAACAACTCTTGCATTACATAAAAACGGATATGATTTAAAAGGCATTTATTCACTTGAAGAATACTATGCAAAAGACTTACAAGGATATTATGAAGCAATTACTATCGGCAAATCCCATAACTACTACTTAGGCAGGGCAGAGGCAGATATTACAAAATGGATTGAATACTTTATAAACGGTATGGCAATAGCATTTAAATCCGTATATAACAAGGCAAAAGAACAGGAAAATTCAAAAGATGAAATTAAAGTGTTGCGTGAGCTTGATACAAAGCAGCGTCAAATACTCAACCTTTTTGAAACTCAAAAATATGTAACATCAAAAGATATTGCAAATTTCTTCAAATTCTCACCGCGTACAGCAAGGGAATTAGCAAAAAATTGGGTTAATGCAGGATTTTTTGTTGCAACAGGTGAAGGCAAACAAAGAAAATACCGACTTGATGATAAGTTTGAAAGGATTTTATAAGGCTAAATTTTCATGATAAAATAAAAATTAATGGGCAAAATAAAAAGAATTTTTAATAAAAACTTATACCTCCCGATAATCTTTTGTATATTCGGATTGATTATGTTTTTTTATCCGTTATTTTATTCAACGAATTTAATGCCGGGAGATTTGGGAGATGCAAGATTTGTAAACTATATACTTGAACACGGTTATCTTTGGCTTACTCAAACAGAAATACACAAATATTTCTGGGATATGCCGTTTTTCTACCCGTATAAAAATACTCTGGCATTTTCAGACATGTTTATCGGAGGAATGTTTATATATGTACCGTTGAGATTTCTTATAAAATCTCCTCAAACAGCTTTACAAATTTGGTTTATTATTTTATCCGTATTGAACTTTTTATCGTGTTACCTTTTTATGATAAAAGTATTAAAAGTTAAAAGTTTACCTGCATCTGTCGCGGCTTTTCTTTTTGCATTCGGACTTCCGCGCCATGTACAAATAGGACATTATCAGCTTTATTTGCAATTCTTTATGATGTTTTCACTAACGGCATTTTTTAGTGTAAATCAAGAAAATTCAAAATTAAAAAACAATATATTATTCGCTATCGGCTCGTTAATGTTTGTAGTTCAGCTTTACAGTTGTTTTTATCTCGGTTGGTTCTATATTTTAGGAACATTTTTAGCAGCAGTTATCGGATTGTCTTACCCCGAAACAAGAAAAACCATAGTAAAAAATATTATTACTTACAAAAAAGAACTTTTCTTTTCCGCCATAATTTCATTTGCACTTTTAATCCCGCTTATTGACCATTATCTCTCGGTCGGTTCAAAATTCGGCTGGTCTCCGGAATTTTTATTAAGACATTATTGCTTGTTTATATCAGAGAGCAAATTTGATAATATGATTATACATAATCCCTTTACTAAACATTTGAACGGAGAAATAACCGTTGGTATAGGATATTTAACAACAATATTTGTTTTAATCGGATTTATTTTTTCAAAATACAGAATACAACTGCTTCTGTTTGTCGGACTAATTCTATATTTCTTTTCAAACTATGATGCTAACTCATTACTCTACAAATATTTTCCCGGAGCAGTAGCAATAAGAGCATCAGGCAGATGTATATTTTTACTTTTACCTATATATGCAGCAGGTTTAGCAAATTTTTTAAAAAACACAAAATATTTTGCGATAATTTTTGCAATATTGGTAATTTTTGAGCAAATACCGTTCGGGACAGGTTTTAGCTGGACAAAAACAGAACACGAATCAAGGTTAAAAACATATTCGCTCCCAAAAGATTGTAAAGCAATTTATTATGAATATAAAAAAATAACTCCTGTAGAAAACATTGATATTATGTGGTTTGCAAGCAATAACAACGTGTACGCCGCAAACGGTTATTCAGGCTACATGCCTCCATATTTTAAAGATACAATTCCAAAAAATTGCGTAATAAAAAAATAATTTATTAATATGATGTTTCAAATTTTGATTTAAAATAGAATTTTTTAAAACAGGAGAGAGATATGCCTTTAAGAATTTTGTTTTTACTGTTAGCGTTTGTGATTTTTACAAATCTGATTATTATGCTTTTGAGCTTTATATTTAACAAAAATTTGTACAAAACCCACGGAAAACTGATTGCAAACAGTTACGGAATTTTTGCACTAATTATTCTTGCATTGTATGTCATATTATCTGTTTTAAGTATATAGGAGATTTTAAAAATGGAAGATTCAAGCAAACTCATTGTACCTGCGATAATAATATCGCTCTTGGTAGTTTTTATCGCATTTTTCAACCCGATTTCAATAGTCGGTGTAGGTGAAAGAGGGGTCAAAGTGACTCTCGGAAAGGTTTCGCCGACAAGTTACACAGAAGGTGTTCATCTCGTAATGCCTTTTATTTCACATATTAAGAATATGAACGTAAAAACTCAAAAAAATTACATTGAAACATCTGTTTATACAAAAGATATTCAACAGGCTAAAATCACCTACGTTCTAAACTACAATCTTCAACCGGAAAACGCTCACAGAATGTACAGAGAAGTCGGTACTAATTACGTAGACACCGTACTTACTCCCGTTGTTGAAGGTACAATCAAAGACGTTATCGGTAAATGGAATGCACAAGATTTGGTTGCAAACCGAGAAAAAGCAACAACCGAAATTTTGCAAAAACTTCAAGCGCACCTTTCACCAAAATATATTAACGTAACAGATTTTCAAATGACCGCAATATCTTATTCGGACGTATTTGAAAAAGCTATTGAAAGTAAAGTTACTGCAGAACAAGATGCCCTGAAAGCAAAAAATAAAACAGTTCAAATTCAAGAAGAAGCAAAACAAAAACTTATTTCTGCCGAAGCCGAAGCAAAATCCATGTCAATCAGAGCGCATGCCCTGACCCAAAATAAGGCTCTTGTTGAATACGAAGCCGTTCAAAAATGGGACGGAAAACTCCCCGAATACATGATGGGAAATTCAATCCCGTTCATTAATATTGCGAAAAAATAGTTTTGCTATACATAAAAAAGCTCCTCTTATGAGGAGCTTTTTTATTATTTTTTAATTCATTATTTTTCGTCCAATGCCGCAACACCGGGGAGAACTTTTCCTTCAATAAATTCAAGTGATGCTCCGCCGCCTGTTGAAACGTGGGTGAAATCTTCCGCTTTACAGAATTTTTTAGCAGCAGAAACGGAATCACCACCGCCAATTACTGATACCGCACCGCCTTTTGTAGCTTCTACGATAGCTTCCAATACGGCTTTTGTACCTTCGGCAAATTTCGGGTTTTCAAATGCTCCGACAGGACCGTTCATCAAAATAGTTTTAGAAGATCTCAAAACTTCCGCAAACGCTTTTCTTGATTCAGGACCCGCATCAACACCTTCAAATCCGTCAGGAATTTCGTTAATTTTAACAAATTTGTTTGTGCCGTTGCCCGAAAAATCGTCAGCAACCAAAACATCTGTTGCCATAACAAGTTTTACGCCTTTAGCTTTAGCTTTTGCTTCAATAGCTTTTGCGGTTTCGAGTTGGTCGTCTTCACAAATTGAATTACCGATTTTTCCGCCGTTAGCTTTTACGAAAGTATAAGCCATACCGCCGCCGATAATCATATTGTCAACTTTGTCCAACAAGTTTTCCAAAACACCGATTTTGGAAGAAACTTTTGCACCGCCAACAACTGCAGTGAAAGGTCTTGTAGGATTATCAAGAGCCTGAGAAAGACATCTGATTTCTTTTTCCATCAAAAGACCTGCAACTGCGGGTTTTACGATTTGAGCAACTTTTGCGGTAGAAGTATGTTTTCTGTGAGCCGCACCGAAAGCGTCATTTACGTAGAAATCGCCAAGTTTTGCAAGTTCTTGTGCGAAAGTCATATCGTCATCTTTAGCTTCTTCGGCTTTGTAGTAACGAATATTTTCCAACAAAGCAACCTGACCGTCTTTCAGGTTTTCCAATTCTTTATCAGCACCTTCACCGACGGGGGATTTTACGAATAATACATCTTCGCCCAAAACTTTTGACATGTGTTTTGCAACGGGTTCAAGAGTAAATTCGGGATTCCATTCGCCTTTAGGTCTGCCAAGGTGAGCCATAAGAATAATTTTAGCTCCTTTTTCCTGCAAAGCTCTGACGGTGGGAACAATAGCCTGAATTCTTGTATCGTCCGTAACATTTTTGTCAGCGTCCAAAGGCACGTTAACGTCAACTCTGACAAGTGCGCGTTTACCTTTAACGTCACCTAAATCATTGATTGATTTTTTCATATTTTTCTCTCCTTAATGGAAGTTATGAGATTCTTCGGCTATGTCATCCTGAGCAAAGCGAAGGATCTCAAATCATAACCGCCTCAGAATGACATAATTATTATAAAAAGAAAAAACTTGAAATGCAAACAGGATTATTTTTTTTGCAAAAGTATTTATATCAATTATAATTAAACAAGATAGTCAGAAAGGAAAAATTTATGAAAAACACAGGTTTTACTTTAGGGGAAGTCAAAAAAAATTCCTCCCCTATGGGGAGGTTGGGCGGGGGTTCAATCTTACCTTATAAGAACTTTTCACTTCTCACGTTTCACTTTTCACAACAGACTTTCCGTCCTTCATGTTATTCTGAACTTGTTTCAAAAGCTCGTTTTGAAATGCTGAATCGCGGAGGTCAATCCGACGTTCAGCATGACGGTTTTGGTGAGCAAAGCTCACGAAATAAGCTATTCCTCCATACTTCTATGCCTCTATTCATCTGATTATGCTATAATATATTTGATGAATGAGAACTTGAAACAAACGCTTAAACTTTTGCCGTCATTGCCCGGGTGTTACATATACTACGACAAGAATGACGAAATTATATATGTCGGAAAAGCAAAAATCCTAAAAAGACGTGTTATGAGCTATTTCAACCGAAAACACGACAGCGTAAAAGTAAACGTACTCGTATCGCAAATCGAACGGCTTGAATACATAATCACAAACACCGAAGTTGAAGCACTAATTCTCGAAAATCACCTCATAAAAAAACACAAGCCCAAATACAACATTCTCTTAAAAGACGACAAAAAATATCCGTATTTCCTGATAACGGACGAAGATTTTCCGCGCATATCAATCGTGCGCAAAAAAAACTTAAATCCCGAAAAAGGTCACTACTACGGACCTTACACGGATATTCGGGCAATGCATGCAACCCTTGATTTCTTAAAAAAAATCTTTCCCCTCAAACAGTGCAAGACCCCGAAATTCAAAGACCGTCCATGCCTGTATTATCACATAGGCAGGTGTCTTGCACCCTGTCAAAATCTCGTAACCCCCGATGAATACCAAAAAATCGTCAAGCAAGCCGAAATGTTTTTATCGGGCAAACAAACCGAACTGATGAAACAAATTCAGGAACAAATGCAAAAATATTCCGACGAATTACAGTTTGAAAAAGCCGCAAAACTTCGCGACAGTTACAATGACCTAAAAAAGACACTCGAAAAACAAAAAGTCGTATACGAAAACACCAAACTCAACGAGGACGTAATCTCACTGCTTGCGGAGGACGGAATTTTTGCAATCGTAATCCTTATGATAAGAGAAGGCAGGCTTATCGACAAAAAAGACTTTGTTTACGAAGTCGAAGAAGAAGACCGAACAGAGTTTTTCGCAACATTTTTCAAAGAATATTACAGCACACTGAAACTTGAATTTCCCGACAGAATTGTATCCAACGAACTCGAAGCGGTCGGGGAAAAAGCCCTTTACGAAGAATGGCTTGAAATTCTTGCTCAAAAGAAAGTTAAAATAAGTTACGGCAAATCCGCACAAGGCAAAGAACTCCAAATGCTTGCCGACAAAAATGCAAAAGTAGTATTAGGCAACGCACAAATTGCCAAAATGTCCAAAATCAGAGATGATTTTAACGAAATCGGTTCATACTTGGCCGAAAAATTAAAACTCAAAAATTTCCCGCACAGAATGGAATGCTACGATATTTCTCACATTCAGGGAACAAATACGGTTGCCTCAATGGTAACATTCATAAACGGTGTAAAAAAAGCCTCGGAATACAGAAAATTCAAAATCAATTCAACCGAAGGCAAACCCGACGACTTTCTGTCAATGAAAGAAGTTTTAACAAGAAGATTGAGCCACCTTGGAGAAAAAAAATGGGAAAAACCCGACCTGATAATTATAGACGGCGGAAAAGGACAACTTTCGAGCGTAATGCAAATTATTGAAGAATTGGGTGTAAAAGGCATAGACGTTGTAAGTTTGGCAAAGAAAAACGAAGAAGTATTCCTGCCAAAACAGTCAAAACCCGTAATCTTACCGAGAAATTCAAGCGCATTATTCCTGTTTCAGCGTATAAGAGATGAGGCACACAGGTTTGCAATCACTTTCCACAGACAACTGCGCTCAAAATCAATGATAAAAACTAATCCTCAAGTTCAATCAAAATATCTTTAACATTACAGCCAAAAATTTTTGCGATTTTCTCAAGAGTGCTTATTTTTAAATCAACATGCTCGCCTCTTGTCAGTTTTGTAATCGTTGCGACACTAAGCCCCGAGAGTGCCGCTAACTCTTTATTGGTATATTTTTTCTTCCAAGTTACATTATACAAATTAACAATAATCATTTTACAATTATATTATTTGCATTTACAATCAGCATTAATCTATTGACAATTCGATTTAATCGAGTTATAATTAGATTATTGATACATTTATTAACATAAGAAAGGTGAATTATGAAAAGAGGCTTTACTTTAGTTGAAATATTAATAGTGCTTGGAATAATAGGTGTTGTTGCAGCAATTACTATGCCTTTGATTGTTAAACATCATGAAAAACAAGTTACGGTAACAAAGTTAAAAAAGATTTATTCAACTCTAAATCAAGCAATGCAAAATTCAATAGCAGAAAACGGAGATTCAATTAACTGGATAGATACAAATCAGAGTATGAATTACGACAATATGAAAGCATATTTTGATAAATATTGGGCGCCTTATATTAAAATTGCCAAATATTGCAATTCGACATCAACTTGCGGATATTCCGCGGAACCAAAAGATTACTATGGAAAAGGAATGTCAATAGCAATGTTTGGCGCTCCCAGAATATGCTACATTGACCCAAACGGTGCATATTTTATGTTTCGTAACAGTAATCAATCAAAAATGGGATATCTTCAAAATATTTTTATTGATGTAAACGGTTCAAAAGGTCCGAATATTGTGGGAAAAGATTGGTTTGTTTTAAATATAAATCTTGACAAAAATGCAATCAAAGTATCGAATCTAAACGGTTGTCCTTCAGTGGGAGTATGGTCGGGCTGCGCATATTCGATAATAAAAAACGGATGGAAAATAATATACTACTAAACTTTGTATTTATCGTAAATTTTTCCGCGGTTCTTTTGTGCATTTCGCCAGCAAGCCATAAGAGCAGGAACGGTAGCCGGCTTGGCAAACCAACGGGAAACAAACTTATCATCAGGTCCGAGTCCGCCGTTAATCTTTTCCAAAGTTTTTAAATCAAATTCGGCAGACGACATTGAAAGACTCACAACAACATGAGGACTCGGGTTGTATGCGACGTCCATACTCAATTTTAAATTGTTATACCTCTCGGGTCGAAAGTTACCTCTGTTATGAGCATCAGATTGAAGTTCAATCATTAACTCTTTTAGTTCTTCGCCCAGTTCTTTTAGAGTTTTCATGCTTTCTTTCCCTGTTCCTTCTTAACCTTGAAATTTTTTCAAACTTCAGCTTAGGTTTATTACGAATACCCGTACCCGTCATTATTTCGTTTGCACCTAAACTTTCACCTTTCATCAAAGGTGCATTGCTGTCACCTGACATACTGTTAATAACTGTTTCGCTCAAAAGTTCAACACCGTCAGACAAACTGTTCCAATGTTTCCTAAGTTCGCCATTAATATTATCTCTGGCTGCCCACAAAAGAACGAATCTTTCATCAGTACCCATACTTCCCGCAATTCTTTGAAGCGGCTCTATTGAATATGTAGCAGCAGATATATTTACCGAAACGCAAAAATGAGGTGTAGAATACCTCTGCGGATCCATATAGACTTTTAAGTTATTGTATTTTTGTTGAATTTTGTCATTAGAATTATATTTATCCGATCTTGCATCTATCAGATAATCTCTCAAGCTATTCTCAAATATTTTTATAGATTCAGGCATATTTCCTCAGTTATTCAGACTGTGTATCGGTGCGGGAATGCGACCTCCGCGCCTTACAAAACTTGTTGATGACAGAGTATTTACGGGCATAATGGGAGCTTTACCCAAAAGTCCGCCGTATTCGACTTCATCACCTACTACTTTACCCGCAACCGGAATAATTCTCACTGCGGTTGTTTTTTTGTTTATCATACCGATAGCCATTTCATCGGCGATAATTCCCGCAACGGTATCAACGGGAGTATCACCCGGAATTGCTATCATATCAAGTCCGACAGAACAAACCGAAGTCATTGCCTCAAGTTTGTTAAATGTTAAATAACCTTTTTGTGCAGCTTCAATCATGCCCGCATCTTCGGAAACGGGAATAAAAGCTCCGGACAAACCGCCCACATGCGAACTTGCCATAATTCCGCCTTTTTTTACCGCATCATTAAGCATTGCAAGTGCGGCGGTTGTACCATGCGCACCCGCATGTTCAAGCCCCATTGCCTGAAATATACCCGCAACACTATCGCCAACGGCAGGTGTCGGAGCTAAAGACAAATCTATAACCCCAAAAGGTATATCAAGTTTTTGGGCAAGTTTACGTCCGACAAGCTCACCTGTCGTAGTAATTTTATAGGCAATCTGTTTAATCTTATTTGCAAGCGTACTCAAATCAGCATTTTTATCCAAAGATTCGATGGCCGCTCTCACAACCCCCGGTCCTGAAACTCCGACATTCAAAGCGCATTCGGGTTCGCCAATACCGCAAAAAGCTCCTGCCATAAAAGGATTGTCCCCCGGAGAATTGCAAAATACTACCAATTTTGCAGCCCCAATACCGTCTTTGGTAATTTCAGCGGTTTTCTTAATAATTTCCGCCATCTTCAAAACAGCATCCATATTAATACCCGCCTTTGAAGATGCTACATTAACCGAAGAACAAATTCTTTCCGTTTGCGCCAATGCCTCGGGAATACTCTCAATCAAAAGTTTGTCACCTTTTGTACAGCCCTTTTCAACAAGTGCGGAAAATCCGCCGATAAAATTTACACCAACATCTTTTGCCGCCCTATCAAGGGTTTTGGCAATCTTTACGTAATCCGGATTTTTGCAAGCCTCGCCGATTAAAGAAATCGGAGTAACGGCAATTCGTTTATTCACAATGGGAATTGAGTATTCGTTTTCAAATTCATCGGCATACTCAACCAAATTCTTTGCATATTTGATAATCTTGTTATAAATATTTTCGCAAACAACATTAACATCACTATCAATACAATCCCTCAAACTTAACGCGAGCGTAACAGTTCTGATATCAAGATTATAAAGTTTAATCATATTGATTGTTTCAAGTATCAAATCCTGATTTATCATAAATGCAAAGCACCTCCGAACAAGACTTCCGTAATATCAAGTCTTTTGGTCTTTAGGCGCATTTCAACACGTCTGCTTTTGTTGCAATCCTCTTTACCGTTAACCAAAATAGGCTCGGAATAACTTTTTCCCTCAACAACAAGGATTTTTTTCAATTTCGCCGTATATTTTTTGTCGTACTTTGTTTTAAAAATATAATTCGCAATAGAATTTGCCCTCTGCAAACTCAATGTCATATTCCTCAAATATTGTTCGTCATGGTCTTTCACACCCGCAAACATGTGGCTGTCGGTATGTCCCTGAATTATAATACTTTCTATTTCGTCATGCAAATCTTCTTTTGAAAAAATAGTATTGATATAAATCGGAGCAAATTTGTCCAAATACGCTTTACCTTTAGCAGACAAACGATAACTTCCCAATTCAAACAACTCAAGGTCTGAAATCTTGATATCGCCCGTCATTTCATCAACCTGAGCATCTATATGCTCTTGTCGAAGTTTTTCGGTTAATTCTTTATTAACTTCAATTTGTTTAACTTTTTGCTTTACGCTCTGTTGAGTAAAACCTGTCATGGCAAGTACGAACAAGGTCATAAAAACGATTGCCAAACCTAACATCAAGTCTGACATTGTAGTCCAAAATATGTTGTTGTCACCTTCGGCAGCCTTACCGCCGCGTCTGCGTATCGCCATTCTTAACCTCTAAAATAATTCATCGACATCATCCGAATTTTTACCCGCATTTTTAGCAACTTCTTTCATTCCTTTGTTTAACTGGTTCATACCAAAAATAAGATTTTCCAAATACGGAACAAGATTGCTTGCAATGCCCGCATTCATGGCTATTTTAAAGTGTTCGGGCATAGCGGTTATCAAATTCGACATTGAGTTGTTTTGAATTTTCGTTTCTTTCAACAATTCCAAAAGGAATTTTTCGGAAGAAATATTGTCAAACAGTTTTGCCATCAAATCTTCGCATTTTGAAAGCGGACCTCTGCAAAATCTTTGATAAAATATTCTTTCAAAAAGCAAAAATATAAGCGAAGAACCTACCGCGATAACTGATACAAGTGCCGCAGTCTGCATTGATGCCATCAAACCCGCAACGGACGAAACCGTTTTTTCCTGCGAACTGAAGTCAATTTTACCGAATGCGATTGCAATGTTCAAGAACGTAAACAAAGGCCCGAAACCTGTCAAAATAGTAGGTATAGTGTTCAAAAATTTGCTGTTATATTTTGATGTAACAAGCGTTTCTTCATTAAAGAAATACAAAGGATCAACGGTTGTTTGAATATTTTGAACCGTTGAAGATACTTCTTTATAAGTCAAATTATTATTCTTACCTTTTAGTGCTACGGATTCCGAAAACACAAGCGTATTTTTAAATTCAAGCCAAATCGCGGATACATAAGGATTTAAAAGCATCCATTCATCAATTTCTTTAAACCTGAAATTCAAATCGGTCTTTTTGAAATTTGAAATAAAATTCAAAAAGATTGTAAGATTTTTATTTACAAAAACATAATTCTTAACGCAATAAACGATAGCTACAACAAAAGTCGCCAATACGATTAAAATCGGTATATCCGTAAAAATGATTAATAAATTCATACTTTCTCCTTGACAGGATTATAACATAACACCTTGAACAACGCAACCGCTTTTTTGTATTAAAATCATTTTATGGAAAATGTTTATATCCACATACCGTTTTGCAAATCAAAATGCAAGTATTGCTCATTCGTGTCTTACCCTCGACTTGAGATGAAAGAACAATATCTCAATGCGCTTGAAAAAGAAATAAAAAATTCATACAAAGACGAAGCCTTGAAAACACTCTATTTTGGCGGAGGAACTCCGTCACTGCTTTCACCTTACGAATTTCAAAAGTTGATAAAATTGTTTAACACAGACAATAAAACGGAAATCACCGCTGAACTCAACCCGGAAACAATTACTCAAAATTACCTGTCGGAATTGAAATCCGTCGGGATTAACAGATTGAGTTTCGGCTGTCAAACATTTGACGACAATATTCTTAAAATAATCGGCAGGCGACACGGTTCAAAAGATGTCGAAAATGCGGTTAAATCAGCAAAAAATGCAGGATTTGAGAACATTAGTCTTGATTTTATATACGGTTTGCCCGAACAGACAAGAAATATGTTTAAAGAGGATTTGCAAAGGGCTGTTTCGCTTGACATAAAACATATTTCATTATACGGGTTGAAAATTGATGATGATTGCTTTTTCGGGAAAAATCCGCCCAAAAATCTTCCTGATGAAGACACTCAGGCGGACATGTATCTTGATGCAATAAAAATTTTGAAAGAAAACGGATTTGAACATTATGAAATAAGCAATTTTTCAAAAAAAGGCTTTGCTTCCCGCCACAATTTGAATTATTGGGACAACAATTCGTACTACGGCTTCGGGGTTGGCGCACACGGGTACGAAAACGGCACAAGATATTTTAATACCTCAGATTTGTCCGAATACATACAAAATCCGACACATCACAAGCATTCACAATTACTCACCGAGCAAGAAAAACTTGAAGAAGAAATATTTTTGGGATTTAGAAAAATGTCGGGAATAGACGTTCACAAAATTAATAAAAATTTTGGAATTAATTTCGACAAAAAATACCAAAATATATTGGATAAGTATGTTCCGTTAAAGTTCCTTTTAAAAACCGAAAAAGGATACAAATTAAGTGATAAAGGAATTTTGGTCAGCAACGTAATTTTGTCGGAGTTTTTATCGGAAGTTTGATAAGCAGGATAGGTTTGGTAAGTAGGGTAAGTACGGCACACCGAAGGTGTACAAAACTTAACCCCTCTCCGATTTAGGGAGAGAGAATTTTTTCGTGCGCAAAGCGCACCGATAAGCACTTATCATACTTACCCAACTTATCAAACTTAACTTACTCACCTCATAAAAAAACTCCCTTTCGGGAGTTTTAAAAATTTTTATGTTGTTTTTTCGCCTTTATTAAACCATCCTGCAACGGTGTTATAGCAACTTTCGCCCCAGCTTCCGACTTTGTGGGCGGCATTATTTATATATGCCTTGGATTTTGCAACAAACCCTTCCGCAGGAACTTCCATTTCGGTTATTTTACCTGTTTTTACGGCATAACCCAATCCCGCAAATGCTGCCAATGCGGCAATTACCGTACCGATTGCAATATTTCTGCCCGTTTTTGAAGTCTGTTCTTCATCTCGAGAGAAATCTGCCCTATCCGCAGGCATATCTGCAACAGGGGCAGCAGTAAATTTACTCGGAGAACTTAAATCAACCGCAGGCATATCACCTCTAAAACTAATATTTGAAACCGCACTAATCATAGGACTAAACCTCCTTTTAACACTAATTATACAAAACGACTGACAAAATAATTTTGACGAAAATAAAATTATTTTTCAATATTTGTTACAAAACTTTACAACATTTTTGGAATAATTTAAATTCCCGTGTCATCTTATATGTTGGAAGGGGAATATTATGGAACAGGAAACTTTAATTTATATTGACGAAAAAGAGAGATACGACGCAAGCGTTGCGGCTAACGCTTTTACGCGCAAAGATGTTAAAAATCGTGCATATGTAAACACACTCGGTGCGGAGTTGGCATTGAAATATCTTTCTGCCGAAAACGTAAAAACTTCGGACATATATAACATTCATTCAATTAAGAAAATTTTGGAAGGTACCGATATTTCGGACATCATGCTCCCAAATATTCACATTGACGTGAGAGTTGTATTTGATGAAAACGTTATATTTATTCCAAAATCTCATTTTGAATACAATCTTGTTCCTGATATTTATATCGTGTTACAGTTAGCGCAAGACAAATCGCATGTAAAATTTTTAGGGTTTTTTGAACCGAGATTAATCAACAAAAATAACGCAAATTCCGATTATTATTTCATAGAAAAAGAAAAACTTACTCCTTCTTCCGAACTTGTTAACTTTATAAATAATTTTCAGGGAAATAAAAACGTTGAACTGTCGGAAAATGATACGGAAAATTCCGAAAGATTAATCATGGCAATGGCTGACAACGATATTTCGGAAAACGATAAAAAATATTTGCTTGAACAACTGACAAAAAGCGCGGAACTGAGAGATAAGTTTATTGAATTTGAAAATTTTGAAACACTTTCATTTAAAGCTGTTTCCGATCCTGAAATCGACAAAACAAAATTGCCTCAAGATATTGTAGTTCAAGATGAATTTGATGCATTTGATTCAATTCCTTCGGAACAACCGGTTGAAGAAACGGAAATTTTAGCGGAAACCATTGGCGATTTGACAGAAGATGTATTAACGGAAACTCCCGAACTTGAAAGCACATCGGAAGATGTTTGGGCTGAAACTCCGGAATTTGATACTGCTTCGGAAGGAATTTCAAACGAAGTTTCCGATATTGCTACGGAAGAAATTTCCGACAATTTGGAACTTTTAAACATTGAAGAAACACCAGAATCCGAAAATCTTGAAATTTCCGATAATTTGGAAGAAACAATCGCGGAAAATCTTGACGATAAAATTGACAGTGTTGAAAAATTGGATTTTGATTCCGTTCCCGAAACCGCAGAAGAAATTTTACCTGCTCTTGATGCAGTTGATGAAGTATTGTCTTTAGACAACATAGCAGAAACAGAAATTACAACAGATACAACAACGGTTGAACCGATTGAAAAAATGTCTTTTAACGAAGTGGAAGAAACGGTAATAGAACCTATTGAAAACACAGCAGAAGAAACAGTTTCCTTTGAACAAATAGAAACGGGACAGTTGACCGAACCCGAAATTGAACCGTTATCGTTTGAAGATTCGGCAGTTGAAGAAAATACATCCGATAACACGGAAGTTGCTGAAAGCATTGATTTTGTTAATGACGTTGAAATTACCGACAATACGGAAAACTCGTTTGAAGAACCGATTGCGGAAGATAATTCTGAAAGGGATTATGATTCCTTCGGCAAAAATCTTTTGGAAAATCTATCGGCAGATGATAACGAAAATATCTCAATCGAAAGAGTAGAAACGGAAAATTCTCCCGAAGATATTTCATCAGACGAAGTTCTTTCGCAAATTGATGACGTACTTTTGACTTCATCAGCAGATGAACAGACAGATTACGTTGAATCTCAAGAAAACAACGAAACGATAACTTACGAACAAGACGAAGAACAAAACGATATAAACGTCCTTTACAACGAAGAAGAAGCAACTTCAAACACAAACGATATAAAATCTCTTGAAGACGAAGTAAGTTACGAAGAAGACCCGGCAGCAGTTCCGGGGGCAGCTTTGTTCAACAATACACCCGCAAAATCAACAAACAAAAAGACTCTTATTGTTGCCGCAGCACTTGCAGCGGTAATTGCAACAGCATCAATATCAATGTTTGTTAAACCAAAAACGGAAGAAAATGCAGAGCAACCTGCAAATAACGAAATTACGAAAACAATACCGTCAGACAGTTCTGCGGAAGATATCTTAGCAACAAATGCTCCAGAAGTTACAAAACCCGTAAACACGGAAGCAAAAAAAGTTGTTAAAGAACTGAAAACCACAACTCCGACACAAACAAAATCTTCCGCATCCGAACCTTATATGAATGTGAGCAAGCTGATTTGGGATGTTCCCGACAATCTTTCTTACAGTCCGAAAATGCAGTCATACCTGAGAACTGCGGGCAAAAGCATAAAATTGTCACTCTCGGCTGACTTATTGCTTGCAACCGAATATGCCTACACAAATTATGTTAAGATAAACTTAAAACTTGACAAGAATGGTACAATTCAAGAATCATCAATAGTTTCGGGCAGCGGTTCAACTCAAATTGATAACATTGTGTTACAATCTGTTAAAGAAACTTTAAATGTCGTAAAACCGCCTGCTGACGAGATTAAGACCCCCTATTTCAATTTGGCTCTTATCATATACTTTTAAACATGCTATAATATTGAAAACAGGAATTGCTAAAGTGGAATTGGAACAAGAAAAAATAAACTTAATCGAAAAAATTATTAAAAATGACAGGAAGTTTGCAAACAACGAAGATTTGTATGATGATTTTTTCAATGAAACTTGCAGACGCTCAATGCTTATTGTCAAAACCGTTACGTCAGACAAAACACTTGAAGCATATTTGAAAAAAATTGCAACAACCTCCATCTTGAACGTACTGAAAAATGAAGGCAGATTGAGAAGATCGCGCGAAGGTTACAAAGCGGTTGATACCGTACCGGTTGATGATAACGATTATGCAAATATCAATGTGAAGTACGAACCCGTTGACATTGCTGAAACTCCCGAAGATATAGCGGTTAGAAAAGACATTTTACAAAAAATCGTTGATGCGGTTTATGATATTGACCGCAGAGTACCTGCCAAAAATTATCTCAGACTTTACAATCTCAGATACGAAAAAGGCTTAACTCAAAGCGAAATTGCACAAGAGCTTAATATATCTCAATCGGAAGTGTCAAAACGACTGTTCAAACTTATGAGCGAAGTGAAGCAGTCATTGGGGTGACATAAATGATTTGTCCCATATGTAAAAAAACAATTCCTGACAATACGCTAAAATGCCCTTATTGTAAGGCTCGTACAGGTTTGGTCTGCAAAAATTGCAATACCGTTAATTCGATTTTTGACCACAGGTGCAAAAATTGCGGAACCGAAATTTTAAAAATCTGCCCAAACTGCAACAGCATAAATTTTCCTGATGCGCATAAATGCAGAAAATGCGGTTATACCTTTGAACAAACACAAACGGAAGACGAATTTATTCTTGAATATCGCGCAAATATTGTTTCTCAAAAAAATGCGAAAGATATTTTGGTTAAAGGTATAAATTCCAACGATAAAAAAATCTTTTCACTCAGCGGTGCAAAAGGAAGCGGTAAAAGCCTTGTACTCAAAAACATTATCAAAGAAATAAAAGATTTCAGCGTATTTTACGGCAAATGCACTCCGATTACCCAAATTACCCCGGGAGGTGTCATACAAGATATTTTGCTTAACACTTTTGGCATGCCGAATTTTTGCTTAAACAATGCGCAATTCAAAAAAGATGCCTCGGCATTTTTCAGAACGGAATTTCCCGAACTTAACAATTCGGAAATTTTTGATTTTATAAACTTTTTATACCCCGAAAAAACAGGAAAATTTGAAGATATCGTTTCGGGCAAAAACAAAACGTTTAAATTCTTAAACAAAATATTTGACAAATTAACTCAAAGCAAATTCCTTATCGTAATTGATAATTTTGACTTTATAGACGGATTTTCATACGAATTTATCAGTCGTTTAATCAAAAAAGAAAACATTTGGAGAAACCTCAAATTCCTGCTTTTATACAACGAATCAAAACCCGCAAAAGGATATTTTTATTTTCCGACGGAAAGAGAAAATATTTACCTTGATGTTTCCGTAGCTCCGCTTGAATACGGGCAAATCTGGGCATTATTAAAACAAAAAAAGAAAAGAATCAAGGATTTTCCCGAAATCTCGGATGCGGAATTACGTGAGATTTACAAAATCAGCAACGGAAACCCTTCATACATAAACCATGCTCTTTGCCTCAAAAACGATTGCACACTTTGCGAACAGGAATTTGAACTCAGCACGAACTTTAAAGGGCTTTTGGAACACAGATTAGCACTGTTATCGCATCTGAACCCCGATGCTTACACAATCCTTTTGGCATCGGCAATTATCGGTGACAAAATTAACGTCAACCTAATTAAAGAAATTTTTGAACTTGATAACAAAAAATTCAAAAAAATACTCGTCTACCTGCGCAGTATGGATTACATAGCACCGCTTAACGAAATTTACTGCGAATTTACCTCACAGCTTTTGTGGGAAACAATTTTAAAAACCGCAAAAAATGATGAACTTTATGAAAAAATTAACAAACTCATATTCACACATCTTGCAGGCTTTACGCTTAATTCAAACGCAATATCGGGTGTAATAGCACAAAACTTAAAACAAAACGAACTTTCACTGGAGATTTGGACAAAAAATACAAAACTTGCCGCATATATAGGCGACCTAAATCTTTACGCAATTTCTCAAAAACAATCGCTCGCACTTATAAATGAATTTGATGAAAGCGAAACATTAAAAATTCGCTACAATATATCGGAAAGACTCGGCAAACTCCTTGCAAATTCCAATCCGCAAGAGGCGATGGAATATCTGCCTGATGCAATTTCAAACGCGCAGGCAATCGGCAACAGCCCGAAAGAAATTGAACTTTTGGCATATCTTTCTTCCTGTTGCAGAAAAACGGGAAACTATTTCGGTGAAGTCGAATGCGTTGATTCCGTAATAGAAAAAACCCCGCCCGAAAACCTTTTGGACATTGCTCTTTTAAAAGTGTCAAAACTCAACGCTCTTTTAAATATCGGCAACTGCGGTCAAATCATAAACATGATTGACAACGAGATTATGCCTATCTTGAACAAATATTTCCTGAAAAAACACAACAAATACGATATGGCATTTCTGTTTGAGACTTGGTTAAAAACATATCTTATACTCGCAAATGCCCTCGTATTACAAGGTAATGACCGCGCATTTGAAATTTTAACGGTAATTTTTGACGTAGCGGAACGAAACAATATTAAAGACGATTTGTTTATCTGCAAATGTAAACTCACGTTAGCATTCGCAAATTCAATGAAAGGAAATTTCAAGGCTTCGGAACAAATTCTTGAAGAAGTTCTAAAATCCTATCGTGAAGATGTAATGGACAATCTGACCATACTGCGTTGGAATTTCATAAACATTATAAACAATTTCTTTAGAAAAAAATATCACAATATACAGGAAGACCTTTTCCAAATCGTAACTTTCGCAAACAATAACGGAGATAATTTTACAAAAAATATTCTGAAAACTTTGTTGGGAAAAGTATTTAAAGACAACGACAATTCCAAACAGGCAATGGAAATATATAACGACCAAATTGCATATTTTGCAAAAGAAAAAATGGCACTCGGTGCGCTTTTGACATGGTATTTGATAGCGGAAGCAACCTTGGATACCGAAGGTCCGCAAAAAGCAGCGGATATTGCGCAGCAGGCACTTGAAGTAGCACAAAACCCGAAAATCGACAACTATTTCTTTGCAATACTTTTGAAAACGGTACTCGCAAAATGTTATATAACGACTTCGGATTTTGAAACCGCCAAAATGCACATAGAAAGCGCGATTATAACCGCAAGAAAATACAATCTGAAAGATATTTTGTCAAGACTTTACCTGCTTTACGGAAAATATTTTCAGGAATTGGGGCTTATAAAATCGCCCAAACAAACAGAATACCTCCAAGGCGCAGACAAATTGTACAAAAAATCCAAAGAACTTATTGAACAAACCCAAAATAAATATGTATATACGGATTTGAAGAAAGCCCAAAGCGTCCTAAAATCCTTCTGCCAACTGCACGGAATAGAGATTTAAAAAAAATTTGTCAAACTTATAGATGAAAAAAGCTAAAATAACTTGCCGTAATTACGAAAAATGATATAATGAATTTATGAACGAAAGTTATTTGAAAGAAAAAGCAAACTCCTTGCGCAACGAAATGAGCCATTTATGGACTGCAATGCTTGTCACGGCAGGCGGTTCAATAGGATTTGCCGTATTTGAAAGTAAAAATATTTTGGTTTTTACTTTTATGATATTAGGATTAATTTTTACAATATTGTTTATAAATGCCTATATAAACAGGAGAATAGAATTACAAAATATTTTAGAAATAATTAACAAGGAGAATATATAATGGATTGGTCAGGAGCAATAGTTATTGCGGTACTTTTATATATGGTAATTTTTTACTCATATAACACACATAAATTAAATAAAGAATTTGCGGACGAATTTTCATCTAAAAAATAATAATCTGTCATTCTGAGCAAAGCGAAGAATCTCAAAAAATTGATTTGAATGAGATTACTACGTCGCATTCTGTAAATGTTCCTCGTAATGACTATGATATAATTGCTAAATAATTTTAGACCGTTTTTTTATCGTAATCGGTTCCGCCGATTATTCGCAAATGTCTGTTATTACCTTCTCCGATTGATTTACTCGAAAGGTTATGTTGTTCCACAAGTTCGTGCTGAAGTTTTCTGATATGCTGGCTTTGCGGAGTAAGTTCAACATGTTCCGCTCCCGCAAGAACCTTGTTTATCCCCTCTTTTGCCTCGTCAAGAGCGCGTTCCGTATCATCATAATAACCCTGAAGTGTTTTTGAAGTTTCAACAATATCCAACGCTTCCTTCAAAACCTTTTGAATTTGCGCCATAGAATTGGTTTTCACGTAAAAAATCTGTATCCTGTAATCGTTTGCGGTACTCAAGACTTTCGCTCCGCCTTTGGCAAAGTTTTTATGAGCAATTACAATATCCGCATCTTCAATACTGCGTGTAATTTCCGCATTCAAATCCAAACGTTCGATAACTTTTTCGACAATAGTACGCGAAACCGCATAAAGATAAATCTTTTTAAACCCTTTTACTTCTTCAACATATTTTTGTCTTGAAAAGCTGAATTTAAGACTGTCGGTATTACGTTCGGGTGAAATTTTTTGTTCAAGTTTATTAATCTCCTGCGGAATATCCGTCAAAGTCGGTTCGTTTTTTTGTTCGGGAGCTTGCGGAGTTTCATAAGTTTTGTCAACTTTTCTAATTTCGGGTCTGATAGGCCAACCTCTAAGAATATAGTCTACCGCCTCCGCAGTATCTTTATACACCGCAAGAGTATTTCTGTCCAAAATCTCAATTACGACATCAAAAGTCGGTTGTTTTTCACGTTCAAGCACCGTTTTTTGCGAGGCTCTGCGTTTTGCCTCATCATCACCAAGCGTAACGGATTGAATACCGCCCACCAAATCCGACAGTGTCGGGTTTTTGATAAGGTTTTCAAGGCTGTTTCCGTGTGCGGTAGCAATCAGCATAACCCCGCGTTCCGCTATTGTACGAGCCGCCTGAGCTTCAGCTTCCGTACCGATTTCATCAACAACGATAACTTCGGGAGTATGGTTTTCAACCGCCTCAATCATAATATCTTTCTGATACTCGGGTTGTGTAACCTGCATACGGCGCGCATGCCCGATTGCGGGGTGAGGAGTATCTCCGTCACCTGCAATTTCGTTTGATGTATCAACAATTACAACACGTTTTCCCAATTCGTCAGCAACAAGGCGGGAAATTTCACGTAATTTTGTAGTCTTTCCAACTCCGGGACGTCCCAAAAACAAAATGCTTTTGTTCAAAAGACAAATATCCTTTATACAAGCAATCGTCCCCGTAACAACTCTGCCAATTCTGCAAGTAAGACCGATAATTTTGCCTTGACGGTTTCTTATAGCACTAATTCTGTGGAGTGTTCCGGGGATTCCCGAGCGGTTGTCGGACGTAAATTCCTGAAGTCGGGCGGTAATATAATTTATGTCGTCTTCCGTAACAAATTCTTCGCCCAAATAATCAATTTTTCCTCCCGAATGTCGGATTTCGGGGGTTCTGCCGATATCCAAAACAATTTCGATAACATCTTCCATGTTCTCATAAGAGATGTATCTCTTGACCTTTTCGGGCAAGACCTCCGTTAATCTGTCCAAATCGTTTTGAAATTGCAGGCTGCTCATTTCTTCCGCCTTTCTATTATATATATTATAATATCAGAAGATTTATTGCAATTTTGTAAATTTTGTTGTCAATCGTACATTAATGAAATTAACTGTATCTACTTATATTATACCACTTTTTTGAGGTTTTTCATCACTCAAAAGTATTACAAAAGTAGTAAATTTACATAACTTAATAGGGGAAAGAGAACACTTTTTAAGTGAAACGTGAAACGTGAGAAGTCATTATCGGTTCGCTAAGCGAACATAAATATATATTTCCGAAGCGAGCTTAATGAACTTTTCACTTTTCACTTATACTACGCATTATATCGCTTAAACGACTTTTCAATATTTTTGGAAATCGTATTTTTAACCGTATCGTATTCGGTCGTAAGAGATGAAATTTCGGTGTCAAGGTTTTTCATTTTCAAGTCAAGTGTTTCTTCTTTTGCATTAAGTTTGGCTTTTTCTGTATTGTATTTAGCCTCTGCCTGCGCAATAAGAGTTTCGTCCGCAACCTCTTTGATATAATTATCGGTTGCATAGTTACCCTGATAGTAAAACCCGTCATTTTTTACTTTTGATATAAACATCATACCGTTTTGCAACATGTCTTTTAGATAATCATTGTCGGTCACGTGGTCATTTTCTGCCCAACCGTGAAGGCAAATTTGGTTAAACATTGCATCATAAAATGTTGCTTGTCCCAAGTCATCACTTGATATATTAGTACCTGTTTTTACTTTAAACGTAAATTCATCACCGACGAGTTTTGATGTACTTCTTTGGTTTGTAACGTCATAAATTTCACGACCGTAAGCATCAGTTTTTGAAAGACCGTTCATAAAATCCGCAAAATATGTTAAATAAGCCTTGAATACGTTACTGATGTTAACGGAAATTGCCGAAATATCGGAATCATCATCACGACCTTCACCGCAGTTAAATCGGCAAACAAGCCCGATATAGTTATCACCGTCATCACTTGCCCAATTTGCGGCATTAGTCATTACTGTCCAATCATTTTCTTCATAAGAACCGCCTTCATGGAAAGCAAAGTTCTTCATATCTTCATCATTATGATATTGCCATTTCGTGCTTTTAGATTCTTTATCATCACCAAATGCACCCGGACCTTTACTCTGGTCACATTGATTGGATATCATATATTCTATTTGACTTCTTGCATATTCCAATGCTTTTTGAGTATAAGTATCACCTATGTCCAAAAGTTCTTCACAAGCTGACATCATATCATTCCAAACTTCGGAATTTACAACGGCATCAATAGCACCACCCGCAAAACCTAAAGCACTGTTACGTTCATCTTGTCCTGCAGCAATCAATACATAATCGCCTTCCAAAATATCTTTTAGAGATATAGACGATAAATCCGAATTTTGTGTATAATTTCTGGAGCGTATATCATTAAAATCACCGCCGTCGCCCCAACTTGCATTTTTAAACAGAAATGTATTGTTTTTATTATCATAGATATTTATACATCTTGTATAATCATCATTAAATATAGTTTCAAGAGGAGAACCGTGATAATCGTTTAACATATCTTTCAACTCGTCATAGCTTACATCCTGTGTAACGGTAGCAACAGTTGCACCGCCGCCGACACCCGCAGTCTGATTGTACGGAAGCGACATAATCTTCTCGCCCGTATAGGCATTCAACACACCGTTATCAATCAAGCCCGCTATAAAATTGTTCCTCATGGTTTCCGACGGCAATGTTCCCAAGCCTTCCTGCGGGATACCCGCAGCCTTCGCAGCCAAAGCCAACTTACCGTTCAGCATAATTCTGCCTGCCGAATCAGTAAGCAATGTCGGCATATAATCGTTTAATGCAGAAGGAGTCATAAGCAAACCGTATGACAAAGGAGTGCTTGTATCGCCCGTTCCATAATAGTCATAAACCAACTTCGTTTGATCAAGAGAGTTTTGGTATTCATTGGAAATATAAGCAAGTTCACGCGCCAAAGCTATTTTTTGGTGCGAAAGACGCATAGATTCAAATTCACAGTCGGATTTTCGCCCTGTGATAGTCAGTAATCTCGCTTGTCCTGCTGCTAATCCCATGATTTTCCTTTCTTTCATGTAGTATTACGGTATTTTTTTACATGAACTTTAAAAAACTTGAAAGGTTTGTAAAGAAATGTTAATAAAAGTATAAAGTAAGGTAAGTTTGGTAAGTAGGATAAGTACTTTAAGGTGCGCTACGAACACCGATAACAACTTGCCTTCCTGACAAACTTCTGTTCTTCCGAAATCACTTCAAATCAATCAACAAATCATACATTTTATCAATTTTTTCTTTAACCTCGGAAAATTGAGCTTTCAGGTCATTAAAACTTATAACACTGACAAATTTTTCTTCCATTTCGTCAATAATTTCCCGATGTTTTTTCTCCAACTGTTCGGGAGTAACAAAAATCTTTTGTTGTATAAAAAACACAAGAACCACAACAATTATCGGTGAATATTCAATAAATTTATCCATAATTTTTTCCTTTAAATTAAATAGCTAATAAGCTAAAATAATTACAATTAATTTAATTAAAAATCAATCCGACCTCAACGCAGTAAGCAATAATTGTAGGCGAAACAACAACAAAGGCGGACACTGCCTGAACGATAAAATTAATAGACCCTGAATCAAGTTCAGGGTGACACCGAGTGAGTTTGTCCGCCTTTTATACTATGTTCGACAATTATTGTTTAGACTTAATATATCTACGTGCGTAGCACTTGAGCCGTACAAATTATTAGCGAACGAAGTTATGGTCGGGAGCTTCTTTGGTTTCTTTCTTGTCGGCACAAGAAAGAAACTGCGGGGTGCAGGGGCGGCATAAGCCCCGTTTAAATCCCTATCGGCCAATAAAAATCCACAAGATAAGATGCCGCATCAAAAGGGTGTGACAAGAATTTTAATTCTTTTGACTGTTTTATCTGATGATATGTCGGAATATCAATTTTTGAACTCCCTTCCACATATTTGAGATTATAAATATTATAAAGAAGTTTTTCGCATTTTTTGTCAACAAACAAACAAATCTCACCGTTAGCAGAACGAACTTTTGAATTAAAAGCCGTAACTCTGTTTTTTATCGGAGGATTAAATGCCTTTATGCAAATATCAACATCATATCCCCAATGCAAAAACCTTTTCTTTATAATTACGTAATTTGTATATTCGCTCGTACAACTTCTGTTATCGCCCGAAGCATCACCGTTAATTATTATCCGCCCTTTATGTTCGGGATATCGCCTGCAAATTTCATCACAAGCCTTTGCGGTCGTGGTATTTTCCATTGCGATTTCATCAAAATAAAAAACCTTATCATCAGTCTTGTGAGCCAAAACCCAGCACATAGGGTCAACGTTAAAATCGCACGAAACATGTAAATCCATATCAGGCTGATACGAAATATCACGAATATTTTCGTTTGTAAAATCTTTCACAACAAGCCCGTTGTTATAAACCCCGTTCTGCGCAAGCACAAAAATATTGTAATACTGTTCATCATAAAGTTTTTTCAACTCATCACAATAACCCTCGGGCAAATAAATGTTTTCGGTTGTCGGAGCAGTGATTAGTCTGTAATTCGGGGCGGGATTTTCGACAAACGTTTTATACACCCAACCGCGTTGCATTTCAGGGTTTGTATGCCCAAAAATCCTGTACTTAAAACCTTTCCAATCCTTTTTAACCTTTTGACGCATACGGCTCAAAAGCATTTTAAACGTATCATACGGAACGTCAGACATTTCTTCGATTTCGACAAACCCGAGGTTGAGAGATTTTAGTTTGTTTGGTTCATCAAAATGGCGAAAAAGGATTTCCGAGCCGTTTTTAAACGTCAAAGTTTGTAAAGATGATGACCAATCATAATCAACTCCGCGTACAAACCCGAAATTTTCAAGATGTTCAAAATAAGTCTGCAAAGTTGTATCTCTCACAAGCGTATATGTTTGCGCCCCGACAAGTCCTCTGATACGCGGGAACTTGAGCGCAAGCAAAATCCCCAAAAGCGAGCCCGAAAAGGTTTTTCCCGAACCGTATCCGCCCTGATATACGGCAACATCAAGAGTATAGTCATGCGGAACTTCCAAAAACTCCCGCTGAGCTTTTAATAATTTATACACAATTTAACCTCCACAAAAAATTCAACCGTAAAAGGTTGAATTAGTGATATATATATTAAAATTATTTTTTATTGCTAATTATATTAATTTCATAAACAGGGATAAGATAGTCATCAAAGGGCCTTGCGACATTATAGCCCGTATGATAATAAGGTTGATATGCCCAAAAAATTTCAAACCACAATTCGTCAGGTTCCATTCCTTCTCTAAACGGCAAAGGTTTGACGGACAGAATTGCTTCTTTTATTTTTTTATTAAAATATTTATTTTGTGAAATTATACATTCCATGTTTTTTATTTCCCCGTTACGGGTAATTATAAAGCGGTATGAAGCCCTCTGACCATGTAACTTAAACATTTTTGTTTCTTCAAACGCTTTTTTTAAATGAACAGCGTAATCTTCCATATAGCTATAATATACGGCAGGTGTTTGAGGGATTATTATATAATCTTCATCATTTAAAGGCAGTTCGTCACTGTATCCCGCAATATTAAAAAACAGTAAACAAATTAATAATAAAAGTAATTTTTTCATAAGATTTATTATATTATTTTTCAAGTTATTGTCAATCATTTATTAGTACATGGTTTCCGTTGATTGTTACCCAATGCCCGTCACCGCTATTGGAAGAAGTATGAGTATCTTTTGCGAGTTTTATTCTGCCCTGTTCCATTCTTTTGTCTATCTCTTTTTCATAGACACTAAATAATTCAGGTGACATTTGTTTGATATCTTCGCGTGTTATTTCGACATCCGAGATTTTGTCAACAAAATCCGAATTTTTTCTTTTGTACTCTTGAGGAGTAACTGATTTTTCACAATCTCCCATATTATCTATTCGGTGCGCATCAACGTAACCGAAAGGTGTCTTTGCCTTCAATCCTTTTTGATTGCTCGGCACTATGTATGTTTCACCGACATTCGCACCCAATTTGGATATCGGATCATGCGGATCTCTGTAATTTGTAACCAAATCATCATAGTTCTTTCCTTTTTCAAGGTACTGTTCACCAACCTTATATGCATTGTAGGTATAAGTCTTTATTCCGTTTGTAACCCCTACGGCAGTAGCCTCCGTACCGCCTTCGGAATGTCCGATTGAAACGGTATTGCTGCCATCAAGACCGTATTTTTTTCTCATATTATTTGTAAATTTTATAGCATCTGTAATTTGTTTACTGTCGCCACTGATAAACATTTTGATATCCGCGCCGATATCTTTAATGCTCTTGATATCCGTACCCGCAAAAGCAAGGGCGTATTGACCGTTTTTGTAATAAAGAACTCCTTTAAAGTTGCTGCCTCTGTCATATTGACTGTCAACAACTATCCAGCCGTTTGAGGTTTCTTTTCCCTGTTGATCGGATTTTGAATATCTGTCTGCTTCTCCGCATAATACTTTGTACTCATTTGACATAAAATGTTTGTTCATTTTTTCTCCTTTCTTTGCATTACAATTCAACCGCCTTTTTAAAAGGCGGTTGAAAAACTGTATAAATTTTTATATTATCTTTTCTTAGTTGTAATAGTTATATCAACGATATCTCGTTGTTTTGGTAAAAAATTTCCCACTGATATAGTTTTTTCATTATATTTTTCAAATCCGAGATATACATCAACAAGAACATCATCATAGTCCATACCTTCTCTAAAAGGCTCGGGTTTGACGGACAATATAACCGATTTTATCTGTTCGTCATAATAATCGTTTTGAAAAATTGAGCCTTTGATTTCTTCTATTTTTCCTGCACGAGTAACTATATATCTGTAAGCCGCACCCCAACCGCAGCGGCGATAAAATTTCGATTTCTCCAATGCATGTTTCAACTGCGCCGCATAATCCTCAAAATATCCGAAAGTAATCGGGTGCGTTTCTTTTGTCATCGGAACTCCAATCGGTGTGAAGGTTTCACAAAATACCGAAGGTACTGACAAAATTAATATTAAAATTAATAAAATTATTCGTTTCATAAATATTATTATATCTTTCTTATTATTTCTGTCAAACAAACTAATCATTAATAAGCACACGGTTTCCGTTAATTGTTACCCAATGTCCTTCGTCGCCGTTGAAGGAAAATCAAATTTCTTTTGATAATCCCATGTTTTTTAACAATTTCATCATTATATTTTTTTTGAAGTTGTTCATCGTTAGCCATTTTATTAACTTCTGATATTTCTTTTATTAATTTTTCAGCCATTAATTTTTTTGTAACTGTCTAAGAATTTGTTGTGTTTTATTTTTATTGTTTTTCATAATTTTTCCTTTCTTTTTAATTTAATTTGTATTAATATGAGTGTTATGAAAATATTAGATTTTAGAAAATATGTTTTTTCTTATTTCTATATAATTTTTGCACTATTAATAATATATTTTTTATACAAATACTTTAATACCGGAGAACAAAATGAAATATACTTATTTTCGGGGATTAAATTTTTTGTACCTTTATATTTTTCTTGCATTTTGTATATGTTTTCATTGGTATTTCTAATTATTGAAATATTTGTACGAGAGTTTTTAGTTAAGAAATATTTTCCAAGTAACAAACCTTCATTTAAAATAAAGCATTTCAATAATTTGTCTTTTATATTTTTTAATGTATTATTTTATTTCTCCTGTATTCCAATATTATTTTTTATAGTTGATACAATATTTATATACATAAAAAACTAACTCCTTTCTTTGTAATAAAATATACTTATGAATATTCAATCTGTTTTTACCAATTTGCAATCATTATTAGGATATATATCATTTTTTGTATGGTTATTTTTTCTGTTTATTTATATTCCAAATTCAATAAAATACGACTTTGTTGAACACAAAGACGATTTTTATTCGATAATGACTTTCGTACAAATATTTATGTTTTACATATTACAAATTGTACTGACTGTCATATTTACTTGTTTGGGTATTAAGAATAGAAAATATGTAATAAATTCAAAATACAAAATTGCACGAATTATAACGATTATCGGACTTGTAATGAATTTTATCCCAATAATATTATTTACAATTTTTGTAATATACCTGTTGTTTTTTTATAAATAAACAGGTGCCTTACGGCACCTGTTTATCTTCCAACAAGAAATTGTTTGCGTTTTCAATTCCGTACTGTTCAAGTGCAAACTTGAAACACTCAAGCCAGTCAATTTTTTCTTCAACTTCAGGAACTTGAGCAAACGATTGAACAACTTCAAAAAGCTCATGAAATCTCGATTTACGTTCAAATGTCGCACTTCTGTCGCCGTAACGATAGATATAATTACCGTTTCTGACATCATCATCAACTTCAATAAAGCTCGTTTTACCTCTGTCATTTACACAAACCAGTTCTTTGCCTAATTTGAAATAAGAAATAATTTCCGCCGTTTTTTCAACCATGGGAATAATGATTTTTCTGTTTATAGAATCCAAAATCATATTCAAACGAGCCTCCTGACCGCTTACGGAGTAATTCAATTCCGTTGCGGTACGTTCGGCGGATTGAAGATTTCCCGCCATATTTTTGAAAATACCTGTCGCACTTTCAATAGTTGATTTAAAATAATTCAAAAAATCCCAACCGACCATAGCTTTGTCAAAAGACAAAGGTGTAGGAGCTTGAGGCATTAATGCGGCATCATATTCAATAATTTTGCCGGGTCTTACGTCCTGCTGACCTTTAAAACAGCCTTTCGGAGCAAGATACGGAGGATTCATCATCAGAGCAAGCGCATCAATTTGTTTGTTCAAAATTGTTGATGCAAGATTATTAAGAACAAGAGCAACCCGCAGAGGCGAAATGCCTCTGCCTGTCTGAGGAGATTCGATGATGTTAGCGTGTATAAAAGGATTTATAATAAAAGGGTTGCTCTCAAATCTTATAATTTCTCGTCTGCCTGCCGTAACAATCAGCCAATTCTTCAACAAAGTTCCGTCAGAAAGTTCAATATCTCCCCAATATTCAAGAATTTCCAGTTTTTTACCTTCCACACCTTCTCTGTTTTTGTTGTTTGCCACCACTCCTTTCAAAATTTCCAATTTCATATCGTCCAAAAGATTATTCGATTTATCACAGAACAAATCGTCAACTGTCGCATAAGTCCTGTAAATTTTTGCACATTTATCCCAATTTTCGGCATTATATTTGTCAAAAACAAAGTCCTCGGATTTTATGTGTCTGATTTTTGCGTTATCGTAAATAACTTTTTCATCAACAACAAACCCTTTTTTTTCTGGATTTTTAAGCTGTTCTTCAAAAGTTTGTGCGCGTCTTATTGATTTAAATTTTGTTTCCCAACCGACAAAAAGGGTACTTTCGCCCGTTTCCACAATTCCGTCAATAACCTTTTCAATCTCATCTTCAATATTCATTTGTTCAAGAGTATTTACAAGCATTGCCTTTTGTCTGTTTGCAAGGCTTTGCGTATGAGGAGTCGTTCCCGAAACATCAAACATAGCATCAGGGTGTGAATAGAGGTTTTGACTGATATGCGATTTGAGGGTTTGAGCAAGTTCATAAATATCGGGGAGTTCAATTTTCGTATCCCAGCCGTTTTGACGAGGGACATCAGAGTTGTAAATTGCGTCTCTGACCATTTTAATGTCCGAAAGCTGAGTGTTCCTGTCGTCATTAAATTTGTCAAACATATCGGTAATTTTGCCGATTAAAAATTGTTCATCATTTTCTTTCATTTTTACAGTAAAATCTTCTGTTTCAAAATTCATTTTTCCGCCTTTCTGCAAGCATAAACTTCTATATCCTGCAATTTGTTATTTCTTAAAGTTTCACCTTTCAACAATCCTTCTTTTTTAAATCCCATATAATTCATAAGAGCTTTAGTTCGCACATTGTCGGGATAAACAAGGACTTTTATCTTTTCAAATCCGCAAACTTCAAAACAAAAATTCAAAAAGATAATTGCACACATTTTTGTGTAACTTCCCCAGTAGCGTTTGTCAAAACAGGTTGTCAATTCGGCACAATGCAGACGATTATTATCTCCGATAATGTTACTCAAATAAACAAACCCGCAAACCTCATCATTTTCAACAATCACGTAAAAAAACGGAGAAGTGTGCTTAATAAGATTTACAAAATAGTCATAAATCGACATGCCGTTTCGGGCATAATCATCATCAAGAAATTTAGAATATTTTGTATATAAAAATAAAGCCTGCTCTAAATAAGCAGGTTTTTCAAAAGGGTTTAAAAATTTCGGCACTTAAAACACCGCCTTGTCAAACTTCACATACGCATCTTCTGTTGTAAATGCGTCCAATTCACCGTTCAATAATTTTTCTCTTATGTGATTTTGAAGTCCGAGCATTGCATCTGCCTGTATACCGTTAATATAGCTTTCACTTTTTGCATTACGGTTAAAACATCTGTAAATCGCATCTTTTGAAAAAATTTTTTCTTTCGGTAAATCTTGGATTTTAGTGTAAGTTTTCGGTTTTGGTTTTTCTTGAGATTTTTTCAAATCGTCCATAAAATCGCGTTCAATCTTCATTTTGATTAAATCTTCAAGAGAAGCTCCGTTCAGAAGCAGTTCTTCCGCATCATTGTTTTTCATTTTTTGTTTCCTTTCTTTTTTTATAAGTATGATAAGTCAGATAAGTGAGGTAAGTTTGGTAAGTGCTTTACAAAATATATACCCTTTTGAAGTCAAAGCGGGTACTATTTAACCGATAAGTACTTATCTTACTTATCCAACTTATCAAACCCCTTAACTGAATGCTTTAAATGAGCGATCCGTATTTTTTTGAATAATTTCTTTTATTGATTCATATTCGGTCTGAAGTGCATTGTGTTCGGCATCAAGTTTTTTAAGGTCTTGGTCGTATTTTTTATCTTTACTTTGAATTTTCTTTAATGCTTTTTTGTATTGAACTTCGGCTTTTGCGATTGCTTCTTCGTCATTTTGTGACACAATATCGGGGGCATTTGTGTAAATTATTGATTGCCAGGTTATAGCATCGGATTTTGTTTCAAAGACTTTTTCACTGTCTTGTGAAGGGTCATAGAACTGAGCCTGCGCAAGAGATATTACACCGTGTTCAAGTGCAAATTGAAGCCATTCCGCATTGTTTACGAGATTTTCGTCAAAAACTTCGTAATTAACGGATTTTGTACTTTTTTCAATGTACGGAACAATAAAATCGGAAGTATATGTTCCGTCACCGTCTTTATCTCTATTTTTTAATCTTACAAGGTTTGCGGTATCCGAACCGTTCATTTTATGCCAAAGATTGGTGTACCATTGAGATTTGTCTTTATCGTTTACAATAATATCGCCTTGTGTTTCTTCATAAGCAACAATAGTCATTGGAACGGAGGCAGGTTCATTATTTTCCCATTCTTCAACAGCATCATCATAGGCATCTTTATCAGGTTCTTCATATTCTTCATCTTTATACTGTTCGGTTTCTTCCATATAACCGTCACCGAGGTCGAGTTCTACAAAATACCAGAATTTTTTAAGTTCATCTTCGGTTGCGTGCCCGCCCGTTGAAGAACCGTCATAACCCCAATGAAGTTCCCAAGCCAAATCAATACATTTTTGCCAGCAGTTACCTCCCCCTTCCGCATTATATTTCAGAGCATCAGAACCGTCACCGCCAACTGAAACAATACCATGAGCTTCAGTATTGAGCTGACCGTCATAGGCTTGATCATAGACAGGATCACTTTTCATTTCTTCTCTCAGAGAGTCCATTGTACGGGCTTCTTCATCAGAGCAGCTGTTCCATTTCCAACCGATATCTTCTTCCCTTTGAATAGTAAAGGTATTTCCGTCACTTGTCGTAAAAGTACCGCGCCCCAAAAGTGCCGCCAATACGTGCATATAACAACGCTGACCGGTATTCTGTACTATTCCAAAACAACTGATATCGTGTATGGCATCATAAACTTTACTGTTGGTATGTTTCCATGTTTGAATTGTTCCGTCGGGAACTTGACGATGCTTTGTAATCATATAGTCATCAGGGTCGGGCTTTTCACCTTCCCATTCTTTAACTTTTTCCAAATAATCATCATAATCAGGATTGCGTACTTGAGTTTTCTTTATAACAATTTCTCTGTCTTCAACAAGCCCATAGCAATCAAGAAAATCATAAAGATTGGTCGTATTTTTAAAGTTTTCCGAATCCGTATATGATACAAGCATTTTTCCCGAAGGATTAATCATTGCAAACTGATTTTTTAACGGAGCATATTCATAAATAATTGAGGGGGTAAGTTCAAATTTTTGATTTTCACCGTCCTCACCGTAATACATATACATCAATTCCTGAGAATTTAAAGAATCCATATAAACCTGACTTGCCTGTTTTGATTCTGTTGCAAGTCTGAGTTTAGCATTCGTAATTGTCTGCGAGCGAAATTCGTTGTTCGTCAATCTTGCCGTTATACTCAACAATCTCGCTTGCGAGGCGGACATTCCCATGATTTTCGACACCTTTCTGTATAGGTATACGGTCGATTTTTGCTTTTACTTAAAATATTTTTGGTGTTTGTTAAGAAATGTTAATGGAGTTTGATAAGTTGGGTAAGTAAGATAAGTTTGTTAAGTACGTATCAAAAGATATACCTTTTTTAAGTCAAAGCGGGTACAATTTAACCGATAAGTACTTACCTTACTTATCAAACTTATCAAACTTATCCAACTTTTCAGATTTTCTTTTCATCAAGATTAGAAATTGTAATTATTTTTGCGGGTTTGTATTCATCTTCCGCTTTTGCAAAACCGAGATATTTGCAGAGGCTTTCGAGGGCTTTAAGCCCCGCAGATGTATCGCGGAGCTTTTTTTTGCCCGTATAATTTCCGTCTTTATCGGTAATATCTTCTTCTTCAAGCGAAAATTCCGCTATCTGCAAAAGTTTTTTTATCACATAGCCTTTATTAACCTGCAATGAGTTTATTTGCTCCCTCAACTGCCGATTAATCTCTTTTATGACCAAATCATCAGAAAGAAGTTGTTCCGCAAAAGTTTTGGCATTTTTTGTTTTATAGCCTGCTTTTTTAACGGAAAGCTCTCCATCAAGAGTTTTTATGTATTCTTTTACGAAAATTTTTTGTTGCTGAGTAAGTTTTTTCATAATTTTTGTAACAAAACTTTGTATTATTTGAAATTTTTTGAAAAAAATTATATAATAGTCATGCTATTTATATTTCGGCTAGTGTAAATCTTAACAGGAGGGGAAAATGAATTTTAAACTTCCTGTTTTTTTTATCCGTTTGCAGAGGTATGAGCGTAGCGAAAGTCGAACAACAAACAACGAAAACGTTGAGCTTTCGTTGTTGTTGTGAGCGTTACCGTTTAACGCAAACGGATTTATAACAATCCTCCGAATAATCCGTAGCCACAGAGGCAGGAGAAATACGAAGTATTTCGACAGTTGAGCAATCATAAACGGAAACCACGTTTTTCGTTTTGATTGCGAACGATGCCGTTTTACGCGAGCGGCATAATTTTAGATAGAGTATTGTGTGAAAATTAATATCTGCTCATTTTCACATTCGGGGTTTCGTCCATGCTTGCCGAAATTTTTGAACGCAGGTTTGCAAGTGCATCATTATACATTTTCAGCCAATAGCTGAAACGTATATGCTGAGGATTTCCTTTAAGACGCATACAACCTCCGTAAACAAGCAAAGGTTCGGCAAAAACTTCGGGGATAAGCGAAATATCATCAGCGTTTTCAAGAGAGGGTTTTTCCGTACCTTCAAAAGTTTTTGCGCAGTTGCTTGTATAGTAGAGTATTTTCACTTCTTTTGCGCGATTAAAAATCGGCAATAAGATTTTGTCGTCATAAAGCGAATACGTTCCCGATGGTTGAGTATTTGTAAAAAATTTTTCAAAATCCTGAAAATATTCGTATTTTTGTCCGTCAATAAACAGAGCTTCAATTTTGCCCGGAATAGTATTTACAATTTCACCTGTATTAGCAGGAAGCGTAAGTGTAATTTTTCGTTCCAAAAAATTCCATCTGTCAGACAGACAGATTTCCGTGTTTATCATATTTATAATATTTTTTAGTTTTTTGTGATCGTTTTTAGTAAGTTCGGAGAACGCACTAACTGTTTTGTAATTAAGTTCAACCAAACATTTGTTAATAATATCAATGTAGTTCATAATAATCCTTTCCGCTTTCAAGAGAAAACGGTCAAGACCGTTTTCTCCCAAAAGACCATATTTGCTATCTTATAAGACCCTTTTTTAATTGGTCCATAATTGCACGTTCGTGCTTAGCAAATTCCGCACCACTCATTTTACCGATTTGTTCACGAGTAAAAACCAAGTTTGTTGCACCGTCAGAAACAGAGTTTTGTGCATTGGCACGCAATCTTTGTTTTGCGGATTCGTTTTCGCTATTTAATGTTTTTTCGTGTTCTTGTTGTTTCAAAAATCTTTCTATTGCGGAATTTTCAATTTTTTCCACGAGAGAGGAAATTTTTGAGATTTCATCATCATCAAAATCAGCGTTTGAGTTTTTCAAATAATCAAAAACATCGGTTCTGCCTTCTCTTTGAAAAAACTCGGGAGTTTCCGTCAAAGTTTTTGCAGGAGTTTGTTCTTCGGAATTAGAACTTGTTTGTGTATATTTTTCAAATGCCTGTTTTGTAATAATATTCACTAAATTTAGTCCCTGTTCTTCTGTCATAATTCCTTGTTGAACAAGATTTTCAATCAGTTTGATTTCCTCAACTGCTTTTTGTTTAATTTCATTAGCAGTTTTAACACTTGAATTTTGATTATCGGTTTGTGATGAAATATTTGTTGTTTCGTTCATATTGCCTCCATATATTCAACCGCAAATTCAACCGCATCATCAATAAATGAAGATAACAGCATTGAAACAAGCGGTTTTATAAAAGTCGGCACAGGAATACGGCTGATTATATATTCAATCGCCATTTTCTTTTTTTCTTTACCTTTGTTGCTTCCGAGAGTTTTTTCGGCAATAACAACGGCAGATTTTGCCAACTCTTTAATTGTACTTTTCAAATTTTTATACATACTTTACCTCAAAGTTATTCGGCAGATGCCGATACTACCATTTTTACCAAAGCAGTCGGGTTAACGGCTTTTGCGCCATACAAGTACAAGCCTCTGATTAAATCAGAGAAGCTGTCTTTGTCTCTGAGGCTTTCGATTTTTGCAAGCTGAGATGCAAATGTAATTGCTTCGTTTGTACCGGCAAGAACATAAAATTTATTTGAAATAGCAACAAGATTTGTTGTTACAAGAACATCCATGCCTGCAACTCTGCCGATTGCACCGTTTCTCAAAGTTTCATCAGCAACGTTATGCGCACTGATAAATTCGGGGCTTTGCAGCAATACGGCTTCAATTTTCGGGTTAATAACCACCCAGGGACGTTTGTCTGATGTAACCGCATTAGCATTTTTCAAACGCAAAGCAAGTTCAACGAAGTAAGAATAAATATTTTCTTTTGTCAACGTTACGGGTGAACCGTCACCGCCAACGATATTTGGAGCTTGTATGCTTGTGTGCATAGACAACAGATAAGAATCCTGAACAACTTCAATAGCTTTTTTGGCATTTTGAAGATGAGCTTCCATAATATCTGTGTTCGCTTGAACCGCAGCAACATCATTTATTTTGAACGCAAAGAATTTTTTCTGGTCAATAACCAATTCTTGAGAAGTCGGGGTAAGTTCGTTGTATGTAATATTACTGTCCCCTAAAGTTGAAACCGTAACATTAGCGGGAGTAATAATTTTTACTTTATCACCCTGATTTTTAATTTCACCTTCCCAGTTTCTGTTTACACATTGAAGCATTACGCATTCTTTTTGGAGCATATTGCTCAATTTTTGGCTCCAGATTTCCGGAATAAACGCGGAGTAAGCATTTGTCATTTTTTTGTTTTCCTTTCTTTTTTTAGTACTGACTATATGAGTGGTGTTTAATCGTCATTATAAATTTCTCTGAACTGCAATCCGATAATTGCACAGGCTTGAGTAATTTCCGTTCCCGATACACAAAGTTGGACGGCATAATTAGCTTCCGAGATTTCTGCTTTTTCCATAAAATCTTTTGTTACCGACCAAACCGGTACTTCTTCGTCATCATTCGTCCAATGACAGGGCAAATCATCAGAAGTATTTTCATCAGCCCAAATCATGTGTGTCGGATGAACAGAAAATATTTTTTCCAAATCGTCCGAATATTCTTCGTCATAATCTTTATAAACGGAAAAGTCGAAATTGTTATCATATTGCGAATCCAAAAGAAAATAAAATTCATCAATAATTTTTCTGTGATGTATATTTGTAATCGCCAAAAACGGAGATTTCCAGAAAAATTCTATCGGTTCACCGTCAAATGATGTTCCAAAATCCTCTTTATAAATATTACCGTCCGCATCAGCTGTATAAATATAATCTTTAAATACACAGGCATTAACGATATTTTGCGGTAAAACACGTTTGTACCACGCTTTATTGACGTAATCGTTAATCCAAATAGTGTTTAGATAATTTTTTCCGTAATACGGGAAAAAATACCAAATCTGATTTTTTCGTTCATAATGCAAAGCTACTGCATTTTGCAAATTAATAAAATAGTTAAATTCTTCTTTAATATTTTTTGAAATTTCACTTCCAACCTGAATTTGATTAAGTTCACCGATTTGTTCAAGTGCATAAATTCCGTTACTCAAAAAATATTGTTTATTTTCTACGTTGACAACGGAATTTGTTCCGAAAGCTCCGATATCCGCAAAAGGAACAATAGCAAAATCGCTCGGACTTGTACCCGTCAAAAGATATACATTACTTTTTTTATATATAGCCAAATAATCTTTGTATGGTTTCAGTGCGGTAATCAAACCTGTATCGGTATGAAATTCGTTCATATAACCGGCATCATCAGGCGTTGTAAAATCGTCATATTTTCCGAGAGCCGAAAAATAAAGTGTTGCATCTTTTGCAACCCAAACTCTGCCTTTATAAACGGTCAAAACTCCGCCCGTCAAAATATTTCCCGACAAATCGTTCAAATTGCAATTAACAACGGTATAATTATTATCATTTTTTATATAAAAAAGCCCGTCGCTTTCACTCATAACAAGAATACCGTTCAAAAAACTTTGAAAAACGGGTTTTACCCCCGTAAGAGTTTTGTCTACAAGCGTTTTTAGAGAATGAGCATCATCATAAATATAAATTTTGCCCGTAACGGTTGTGATAACCATTTTGCTGACATCATATGCTTTCATTTCGGCAAGACCCGTAATTTCTTCACCTATTTCGAGAAACAGAGTATTCCCTTTTTGCTTTATAATCCCTCTGTTTTGAAGGATTTCAACATTTTGCGAATCTGCCCAATAAATTCGTTTTGTATCAGCACCTAATTCTGTTTTTGTCAAAGCCTGATTAACACCGCCCGACAAATTGTAATAAACAGCTTCCATAATTTTCTCCTTTTTTTAGCAAGTGAGAAGTTCGAATAAAGAGGATGAATAGAGGTATAGCTATTTGCGCCGAAGGCGCACAGATAAGAACCTCTCACGCCTTTCACTTCTCACTTCTTTGCAAATACCATTTCACTTTAGATCTTATAAAACTTCCGACTTCATTTTTTTCAACCCACGGGTAGGGGGGAAGATATACGATATCAATCTTCCCCGCACTCGAGGTTTTGGGGTTTTTCAATCCAAATTCATAATGGGTCATAAGAGTTTGAGGTGTAATATTGATTTTGTATTTTTTTGCCAATTCTGCACAAAAACACATACAGCTTTCAAACTGTTTTTTCTCAATCGGGTAACTTCCCACACAAGTTTTGGATTTAAATCCTGCCATAGCGCATAATGCAACTCCTATTGAGCCGGTGTTACCTCCACCCGTATGCGTTGCATACTTATTTATTTTACATATTTCGTTGTCTTCGGGTTTAAATTTACCGTTATGAATATTTCCATCTTTATCAACCAAAAAATGATAATGTTCTTTTTCATAACCGGTAGGGTAATATGTTCCTGCAGTCCAGTGAATTATTATTCTTTTCATAAATATCCTCTAACCAATCTTTATGACTGAATTTATAAATCATGACTGCATGAACCCTGTTTTGCGCACATAATTTTAGTATTGATTTGTCTATGTGGTTTCTTACCGTACCGTAAGATATTTTAAGTATATATCCGATTTCTTTATCAGAATACCCTAATGCAACCAATGACAGTACTTCTAATTCCTTTGAAGTTAGCATACCTGTTCCCTTTTTGTCTCATCTATCAGCATAACGGAAAATTATTTAAAATCATTCATAATATTTCCTAAAAAATAAAAGGGCGGAAAAATCCGCCCTGAGAGATAAAAGATTAAGGGTTGATTTTTAGGTATTTATTTTCATGCAATCCGATTTTTAGTGTTCTGAGATTTGAATAGCACCTCTTTTTTACACCAAATTCGTTATAATTAAGATAAAATCTTCCGACATTTTTTAAGTTATAATTGATAGGTTTTATCTCATATAGAATTTTCGATTTCAATTTTTCAAAAAATTCTCTTGCTTTTTTATTAATTCTTCTGACGACCGAAATGTCATCATTTTTATTAATTCTTGTAAGCTGAACGACCGTATGTCCGCACACGGGACATTTAGAGAGATAATCGAGTTCGCACAGCAAAAAGTTTTCCTGCGGTGCAAGACGAAACGTTTTAGTCTTGTGTAAAGCACCGCAGCAATGAATATATCCCATACTACTGCTCCGAAAGTAAACGGCTTTGCCATCAAAGGGCGTGAACCTTAACTACATTATCAGTATAACTCATTTTTCAAATTTGAAAAGTCCCCAATAACATGGACATGTTTTCATATCCATGTTTTCATGGATGGTGTTATAACTTATATTGCCCCAAAAAACTTGCAAGATCTAAATTTAAGGCATTTGCGATTTTCAAAAAATCTCAGGATGACAAAAACGCTCCCACAAAAACAGAGGATTAGCTATTTACAAAGACTAATCCTCTATGTTGTATTATTCTTCGGTCGGAGTGTCCAAAAGACTGGTCTGCGACACGTTAGAAACTTCTTCCTCCGCATCCATTGCGCTTACGTCCTTTTTAACCTGCTCGTCCTCATCAGGGTTTACAATCTTGTTTACCGATACAACCGTATCATTATCAACAAGGTTTTGCGCCCTTACACCCGTTGCAGGACGTCCCTGACGTGAAATCGAACCCGCATTCAATCTTGTTACAACTCCGTTTGCCGTAACCATCATAATATCGTCAGAATCCTGTACAATCGTCAATGCAACAAGTTTTGATGACGGAGTTTTGAACTTGGTTGCAATCAAACCGATTCCGCCTCTGTTTTGACTTCTGAATTCCGAAAGTTTTGTACGTTTACCGAAACCGTCCGAAGTTACCACCAACAAGTCCGCATCATAATCTCTCGGAACAATGTCACAACCGACAATTTCATCACCCGTTCTCAACTTCATGGAAGTAACACCTCTTGCGGAACGTCCTAACGGTCTTAAATCTTCAATCGGGAATCTTATCGCCATACCGCAAGATGTACCGATAATAATTTCATCACGCGCGGTAGCCAATTTTACCCAGTTCAATTCGTCTCCTTCCTCAAGTCCTATCGCTATAATACCGTTTCTTCTGATATTTGAGAAGTTATCAAGTTCAATTCTCTTGATATAACCCTTCTTAGTCAACATTATAAGGTTGAGTTCGTGCGAGAACTGGCTTACAGGTACAACTGCCGTAATTCTTTCGTCCTGTTCAATCGGAAGAACGTTCACTATCGGCAAACCTTTTGCCTGACGTCCGCCTTCGGGGAAGTCATAAACATTTAGGCTGTAAACAGTACCCTTAGACGAGAAGAACAAAACTTTATCGTGCATCATTGCGGTAAAGAAATGCTGAATATCATCATCTTCCTTGGTCTTAATGCCCGATTTACCGCGGGTTGCGCGATTTTGTCTTTCAAACGTGTCAAGTGAAATACGTTTCAAATAACCTTGATGTGTAATAAATACCGCCATAGGAGTATTCGGAGTTAAATCCTCAATCGTAACTTCGCCCTGTTCGGGAACGATTTGAGTTTTTCTGTCGTCACCATATTTTTCTTTGTCTTCCAAAAGTTCTTTTTTAATAATGTCAAGAATTTTTTGACGGCTTGCCAAAATTTCTTCGTATTCGGCAATTTTCTTGATTAATTCGTCATATTCGGCCTTAACTTTATCCTGTTCCAAACCTGTCAATCTTCTCAACTGCATTTCCAAAATAGCGTTTGACTGATCGACATCAAGCCCGAATCTGCTCATCAAACCAACCCTTGCATCATCAGCGGTTTTGGACTTTTTGATAAGTTCGATAACTTCGTCAATGGAACCGAGAGCAATAATCAAACCTGCCAAAATATGCGCTCTGATTTTAGCCTTTTTGAGGAAGAAAATCGTTCTGCGTGTAACAATTTCAACCCTGTGTTCAACAAATTCCGACAATACTTCGTACAAATTCATCAATTTCGGTTGTTTTCCGCACAACGCAAGCATATTTACACCGAAAGTAGTTGATAATTGAGTAAATTTGAACAAATTATTTTTTACGACATCAGGTTTTGCATCACGTTTAAGTTCGATTACGATACGCATACCTTCCCTGTCGGATTCGTCACGAATATCAGAAATCCCGTTAATTCTTTGGTCTTTTACCAATTCCGCAATTTTTTCAATAAGTACGGATTTGTTGACTTGATAAGGAATTTCGGTAATAACGATTGCCGTACGCGCCTGACGACCGCCGCCGCCCGCAATTTCTTCAAAGTTTGCAACCGCCTGCATTTTTATTGAACCTCTGCCTGTTTCGTAAGCCTGCTTAATATCATTTAAACCTACAATGGTCGCCGCAGTCGGAAAATCAGGGCCTTTTACGTATTCCATAAGTTCCGTAACTGTAATATTCGGATTGTCAATTAATGCGATTGTGCCGTCAACGATTTCGCACACGTTGTGCGGAGGAATGTTTGTTGCCATGCCGACGGCGATACCCGAACACCCGTTTAATAAAAGCATTGGAAGTCTTACGGGCAAAACGGTGGGTTCTTGCAGTGAACCGTCAAAGTTGGGTTCAAATTCAACGGTTTCGCAATCAATATCGGCAAGCATTGATTGAGTAATTTTGTGCATACGTGCTTCGGTATAACGCATTGCAGCTGCACCGTCACCGTCAACCGAGCCAAAGTTTCCATGCCCGTCAACTACCAGGTATCTTGTGTTGAAATCTTGAGCAAGACGAACAAGAGCTTCATAAACGGAACTGTCACCGTGGGGGTGATATTTACCTAAAACTTCACCAACAATACGTGCGCATTTTCTGAACGGTTTGTCGGGAGTCATACCGAGTTCGTTCATAGCGTAAAGAATACGTCTGTGAACGGGTTTCAAGCCGTCACGAACATCAGGCAATGCACGACCGACAATAACGCTCATCGCATAATCTATATATGAACGTTTCATTTCTTCTCTTATATTAACGGGAACGATTTTTCCGTCTGCAAACATATTCTGCTGGTTGCTCATAATTTACTATCTCCAAGTCCTATATCTCTTGATACTATTGTAACACAAACAGATTTTATTTGCTAATGTTAAAATAATCTTTACAATTTAAGTAAGGTAAGTCAGATAAGTGAGGTAAGTTCGATAAGTACTTTACGGAAAAATTACGTGCTTTTTGAAAATATAATAACCAATAAATTCCAATTAATTTTCTTCAAAAAAATTCTTTACGGGTACTTTAAAAAATTCTGCAATTTCAATTAATTTCTTTAAACTTATATATCTCTCAAATCTCTCCACATGCCCGATAAATTTGCTGTTCACATTCAATATTTCAGAAAGTTTTTCTTGTGAAATATTCAAACTCAATCTGTATTTTTTGATATTTTTACCGATTGTTAAATATGTTTCATCACAAAATCTTGACATAGAATTATCTTATCGACTATACTTATTAAGCACCACTGCTATATAAGCACTATAAGGTAGTAGGATATGAAATACGAAAAAAGAATACTAATAGATTTGGACGGCGTTTTAAACGAATACGGCAAAGATAAATATAATGAATATTTTATTCCTAAAATAAAATCAGGAGCGAAAAATTTTATAAAAAGTTTGAGTGAAGATGCAGAGTTGTACCTTTTTACAACACGTAATCTTATGTTATCAACAAAATGGCTCATTGAAAACAACATTGATAAGTATTTTAAAGATGTAACAAATATAAAAATTTCATCATATCTGTATATTGACGACAGAACCGTTTGTTTTAAAGGTGATTACGAAAAAACTTTAAAAGACATAAAAAATTTTAAAGTTTATTGGAAAGAGTAACGATACGCACTTACCAAACTTCCCTTACTTATCAAACTTACTTACCTATTTTAATTAATCATTTGTTGGAAAAAATAAAAATCAATTTTTCTTAAAACCCCTCGCAGTTGTAATTCGCTTTGCTCAAACAACTGTACCCTCTCCCCGTTGGGGCGAGGGAAAATTATTTCCCGATACATACTTATCATACTTACCTTACTTATCTTACTTAATCACTTATTTTATTAATCATCTCCATGTATTTTTTGTTGTTGTTTTCGGCAAATGTTATTGCAGCAAGACGCGCACCTTCGGCTCCACCGTGTTCTGCCGAATAAAAACGTTTTGAATATCCCGTTTTTTCAAGAGCGTTGCCCGAAATTTTTTTAAACACTACCGCATTATATTCATAAAAAGATTTGTCTTTAGGAAAGTCAATATATCCTGCGGTTGCGGCTTCGGGATAGACAAGAACCGATGCTTTCGGGTTGTCCGATTGGATTTTGTACGCAAACTCCGCTGCCGCTTTGGTCGGATTGTCATTATCACGAATTATTTCTTTGATAATTTGACTGTGATGGTTTCCGATATTTTCGGTTTTAAGTATGTATACGAATTTGTCGGTTTTTGTTTCGGGGTTTGAAAGATAAAAGGTTTGTTTGTCAAATTTAATTTTGTTTTCCATAGCTGCTCCTGCTGATTGCGCCAAAATCAAAAAAGTTGGCACAACAATTAAATATTTAAAAGATTTTTTCATGATTTTCTCCTTTTAAATATTTAAGGTTTTAATTTTATAAAAAACAATTACCCGCTCAGCCCAATTTTTTTGAAAAATATTCAATGGTTTTGGTCAAGCCGTCATCAATATGAATTTTCGGTTCGTAACCTAATTTTTCTTTAGCAAGGGTTAAATCAGGTTTGCGCTTGCAAGGATCATCTGACGGTAAAGGTTTAAATACGATTTTTGAATTTGAATTTGAAAGTTTGATAATTTTTTCCGCAAGTTGCAGGATTGTATATTCACCGTCATTTCCAACGTTCACCGGACCGATAAAGTTTTCGGTGTTCATTAGCGCAGTCATTCCGTTGATTAAATCATCAACATAGCAGAAAGAACGGGTTTGAGAGCCGTCACCGTATATTGTAATATCTTCACCCTTCAGAGCTTGTATAATAAAGTTTGATACAACCCTTCCGTCATTTTTCGCCATACGAGGTCCGTAAGTGTTAAAAATTCTTATAACTCTGATATCAACGTTATGCTGACGATGAAAGTCAAACATCAATGTTTCGGCTACACGCTTTCCTTCGTCATAACAGCTTCTTATGCCGATAGGGTTGACATTTCCCCAGTATTCTTCCTTTTGAGGATGAACAGCAGGATTGCCGTATACTTCACTTGTCGAAGCCTGCAAAATTCTTGCCTTGGTTTGATCAGCAAGGTCAAGCATGTTTGTTACCCCGAGAACATTAGTTTTTACCGTTTTTATGGGATTAAATTGGTAATGAACGGGGCTTGCGGGACATGCAAGGTTATATATTTCATCGGTTTCAAGCAAAATAGGTTCGATAATATCATGCCTGATAAGTTCAAACTCTTTGTTATCAAGAAGATGCTCGATATTTTTGCGAGAACCCGTAAAAAAATTATCCAAACATATTACGTGGTTGCCTTCTTCTATTAATCTGTCGCATAAATGTGAGCCGATAAATCCTGCTCCGCCCGTTATCAAAATATTTTTCATAATTTCCTCGCAAAATTATTTTATCATAAATTATTAAAAAATAATAAATTTTTCTTGTTTAATAATTTTAATCATCTATAATTTTTATAAGAAAGAGGTATTCGATATGGGAAACAAACATAATAACAATCCGTTCAAAAACCCCGATAATCTTGATGAAGAAAATTTGACGGAAGAAAATAACGAAGAAATTTCAAAAGACAATGAAGAACAAAATGAGGATAATGAGCTTCAAAAAAAATTTGATGCGCTAAATCAGCAATATTTAAGACTTGCGGCTGATTTTGACAATTACCGCAAACGTCAGGAACACGAAAGAGAAGAACTATTAAAATTCGGTACCGAAAACGCATTGAAAAGACTGCTTGAAGTTCTTGACAACTTTGAACGCGGTAAAAAAGCCCTTGAAAATGTTGACGATTGCGCAAAAGTTAAGGAAAGTTTTGACCTTGTACACAAACAGGTTGTTGATGCTTTGACAAAATTGGGGTTGGAAGAAATAGAAACCGAAGGAAAAGAATTTGACCCGAATTTTCATGATGCCGTAATGCAAACACCAACCTCGGAATATGAAGAACATACAATTATTAACGAACTTCAAAAAGGTTATAAAATGGGCGATAAAGTCTTGCGCCCCGCACTTGTCAATGTTGCAACCGCCGAATAATTTGAATAATTTGCCCTTGCATATTTCCATGATAAAATCATATTGAGGAAAAGAATGACTGATTACTATGAAATATTGGGCGTATCAAAAGACGCTACAAAAGATGAAATAAAATCGGCTTTCAGAAAGAAAGCACGTACATTACACCCTGACGTAAATAAAGCCCCTGATGCGGAAGAAAAGTTCAAAGAGTTGGGCAAGGCTTACGAAACACTTACGGACGATAACAAACGCGCAACTTACGACCGATACGGTGAAGACGGTTTGAAAAATGCGGGGTTTGATACGGGCGGTCCGTTTGCGGGCGGTTTTGGCGACCTAAACGATATATTCAATTCGTTCTTTGGCGAAATGGGAGGTTTCGGCTTTGGAGGAAGACCCGACCCGAATGCACCCGTTGAAGGGGACGATTTAAGACTTGATATAGAAATAGATTTTAAAGATGCGGTATTTGGAACGGAAAAAGAAATTAAATTCGATCACCTTGAAAACTGCCCCGAATGTAACGGAACAGGCGCAGAAAAAGGTTCTCAACCCGTAACATGCCCGACATGCCACGGAACGGGACACGTTCAGCAGGTTATGCGTACTCCGCTCGGTTCTATTTCGCAAATTGTTACCTGCCCCGACTGCCGAGGAGCAGGCAAAAAAATCACTAACCCTTGCAAAGCGTGCCGCGGACAGGGTAAGTTGGAAAAAGAAAGAAAAATTAAAATAAAAATTCCCGCGGGAGTGGATAATTTATCCAAAATCCGCGTTTCTCACGAAGGTGATGCGGGTTCTAACGGCGGTCCGTCGGGAGATTTGTATGTGGTATTACACGTAAAACCGTCCGAATACTTCAAACGCGAAGGGAATGACGTTTACACACGACTTGATATAACTCCGTCACAAGCTGCATTGGGTGACGAAATTACCGTAAAAACCCTTGACGGAGAACAAAATATTACCGTTCAGGCAGGTATTCAGTCGGGAAATTCAATCACGATAAAAGGGGCAGGTATTCCTTATATCTCAAGACCCTCACAAAGAGGTAATCATATTGTGGTTGTAGCGGTAAAAACTCCGACAAAACTTACCGAAGAAGAACGAAACTTATACAAAAGACTTTATGAAATACAAAATAATGCAAAGATTCGTCCGAGCGTTATGGATAAAGTAAAGGGAGTATTCAACAATGTTTAAAAAATTATTGGGGCTGACTTTAGCGGTAATCTTTGCGGCACCCGTGTTTGCCACAACTATTCCCGATAATGTACAGGATTTCGTAAAAAAGAGTTTTCCAAATACGGAATTTCGTTTTGACGGAACAATAATTCTCCCCGATAACACAATTTATCTGCCTTTACTTCCCGCAAAAGTGATAAAACCCGAACAGGTTCAGATAAGACAAACCTATCCATTAGGCAAAAATCTTAGTGCAAAACCTGACGTTGTAATTTTGAATAATGATTATGTGTTGTTGAAACTTATAACCGATACAAAAGGTCAAAGAACAATTTTTAAAATGGCTAATCCTCCGCAAGAAATCAGAACGGGGCTTTTTCCGCAAGATATGCTTGTACCCGAGGGTTTTGTAGTTCCGGAAAATATGAAATCAATTATCGGAAATCTTTATATTCCGACAACAAAATCGCAAGGAATAAAAATTGAAAATACAAAGCCGGTAATCAGCGAGCTTTCGGGTTCTACCCTCAACACACTTTCAAAAATTCCCGCGCTAAGAAATAAAAATTTCTATGTTTCTTCGCCTTATTCAAAAAATATTCAAATCCTGAACACAGGCGCAAAAACTCCCGAATATTCATTGGCACAAACAAACGTACCGATTTCAATCAAAGCGTACAATGATGAATTTTTACTCGTAACCGTCTACGAAAAACCTTCAGTTGACGTTATTTCACTCGCGGACGATCAGATTATCAAACAGATTGGAATTAATGCACAGCCTGATGAGATTTTAATTGACAAAGCAAAAAATACAGCTTATATTTCAAGTTCGACAACTTCAAGCATATATCTTGTCAATCTTGAAACAATGACTTTGTTTAAAAAAATAAAAATTACGGGAATGTGCGAAAAATTAACACTTTCCGAAGACGGAACAAAAATTTTTTACTGTGATAAAAAAACAAATGACGTTTGGTCAATCGAACTTGATAACAACTATTTGCTGAAAGAAATCGGAAGGTTTCCGAATGTTTCCAAAATAGTTTATTCAAACAATAAAGTTTATTTGACAAGCAGAACCAAAAATCGTATCGCAATCGTTGATTATGATACGACAGGTCTGATTGCGGAATTTGAAATCTGCGACAAGCCCGTTGATATGTTGGCTTTTCACGACAGAATATATGTTTTGGGTGCAAAAGATAATTCCATTCAAATTTTGGACGCAAAAACAGATGAATTGACCCATTCGATTTACCTTAATACCAACGGATTTTCTACAAAAATTTCTTATATAGACGACACAAATATTGCACTTATTACCGATACAAAATCAGCTTTATATACCGTTTTTGACCTCGGAACAAACAAAGTTATAAAAACCGTTCCGATTGATATTCCCGCAAATATGATTGTCGTCACCGAAAAGGTTAAAAAACACTGATGATAGAACGTTTTGACAGAACAACTCAAGAGATTTTGCTTGAACTTGAAAAAACACAACACCAATTTTGGAATATTTCAAGGGTTACGGCGGAGTTTTTGTATTCTTTGATACGAACCCAAAATTCGCAAAATGTACTTGAGATAGGTACTTCCAACGGCTATTCGGGAATTTGGCTCGGCAAAGCGGTTAAAGAAACAGGCGGACATCTTACGACTATTGAGTTTTATGACAAAAGACTTGATGTTGCAAAAGAAAACTTTAAACTATGCGGGGTTGATGACGTAATTACTCCTCTGCAAGGCTCTGCATTAATGCATCTTGAATATCTGCCAGATGATTTTGTTGTGGATTTTGCATTCGTTGATGCTAACAAATCCGAATACATCAAATATTTTGAACATATTGACAAACACATGAAAGAGGGCGGGATTATAGCCTGTGACAATGTTTTGTCGCATGAGGCAAAGTGCAAACCGTTTATTGATGCAATAAATTCAAACCCAAATTACGAAAATGTCGTTCTTCCTCTGCCTGCCGGGTTGTCCCTCGGAAGAAAAATCAAAAATTAATATTAATAATTAATTATATATTATTTTACGGTAAATAAGTCTACAATATTGTCATACTGAGCGATAGCGAAGTATCTCATAAAATTTTGAGATTCTTCGGCTAAAGCCTCAGAATGACCCTACAGGTTATTATCAAGATATTGCATATAATTATCTTAGTATTTTATTGACCTGTATATCCTAAACAACAAATCAACATCAACCAAATCGCTATTTATAGCATTAATCAAAGTTTCTTTAATGTTGTTTTCGGGTTGATAATTTGAAAAATCAAAAAGCTCGTTCGGTTTTATCTCAAAAGCCTCAAGAATTTTTGTAACCGTTGATGCTTTGACAAAAATTTCACCGCACTCCAATTTACTGAGGTTTCTCTCGCCAACATCAATCAATTCGGCTAACTTTTCCTGCGTCATTCCACGCTTTGTACGTAAATCCTTAATTCTTTTACCCAATAATTTTTTAAATTCCGTATCATTCATACAGTAAATTTTAATCAATATATTTATATTGCATAAGGAAATATTATGGACTTTAATATCTTGACAAAGACCATAATATAATGTATAATAAGTATAGTAATTCTGATTTTCATTTATTAAAGAGTCTGAAAGGAGCAAAGATGAGTAAAAAAATAGGTTTCACATTAGCGGAAGTCCTCATTACCCTCGGCATAATCGGAGTTGTAGCAGCTATGACAATGCCTGTTCTTATCCAAAAACAAACCGAAAAAGCAACGGTTGTTGCATTAAAGAAATTTTACACGAATTTAGACCAGGCAGTAAAACTTAATCTTTTGGAAAATTCTGATGATTATAATGTTAACAATATAGTGAAAAAAATGAAAACCGTAAAAATTTGTTTGAATGGAAGCGAGGATAATTCTTGTGCAATGCATGATTATAAAAAATTTAACGGTACTTCAACAATAGAGTTTGGTAAAACAGATCATTATTATGACGGTTACACTTATGCCGTACTTAATGACGGAATGATTGAACGAATGGGAAATATTTCCGATGACTGTTCTTATGTAAGGGGTACTTCACCGGCTTTACAAAATGTATGCGGTGAGGTCAGTGTAGATGTTAACGGTAATAAAGGACCAAACAGGGACGGTTATGATGTATTTTATTTTCATATAACAAAATTCGGAGTTGTGCCTTTTGGAGGTATAAATGATTCCGTTAATCCTTTTAATTCCAACAACAGCTATGCCGCGTGGGTAATTTATAACGGCAACATGGACTATTTGCATTGTGATGACCTGTCTTGGAACGGAAAAACAAAATGCAAATAATTTTTGTTAAATCATGTAAAAATATTGACAAAATATCATGACAATCGGGTTTGGTTTTTCTAATATTAAATTATAATGTTTTCGTCATTCTGAGGCGATAATATTTATGGGATTCTTCCGCTCAGAATGGCACATAAACCGAAGAATCTCATAAAATATTTAAGGGAAAATATGCCGGAAGATTTGATAGAAAAAAAATCCAACTTTGATTTAACCTCAAGAAGCGCGTTTTCAAGAGATGAAGAAGTGTTCACTTCACGTTCTTATGCAGCACTTTTAGCAAAAAATATCATTCCGTATTTTCACAGAAAAATGGCGGACAACTATTTGATTGTTAAAAAGATATTCAAATTCCAAGCTGTTATGCCGAGAATAACCAATACGGAAAAAGCTCTTTTGGCAAAATATGATTTTAATACCCTTGAATTTACGACAGTTAAGCAAATGTACGAAGAATTGGCACTTTTGCAGCAGTGGTCACTTTCGTCTGACGAAACTTTGAAAAAAGATTCCGAAACAATCCTTGAAATTCGTACAAAAGAACTCAAATATATTGTTGCAACGAGTTACGCAACCATTTCAAACGAAATTTATAAAGGCTACTTGGCTTTGGAAAATTACTTCGTTGAAATAAGCAAATATTGCGAATAAGAATTTGCTTTAGTGTTGTTTTAATAAACATAACTTATTTATAATTTTAACCGACCTTTGACCGAGCGAACAATCAATGTTTGTGAGGGAATAACAAAGGCTCGTACTGTTTGAGCGGTAAAGTAAAATAGGCTGGATTGCCACACGAGCCAATCTATTGGCTCGCTCGCAATGACAATATAGCGAGTTTACGAGCCTTTAGCCGAACAATTACATTGATGTGAGCGAGGGAACAGGTCAAAAGTTTCTTTGGGTACTTTCTTGTCGATACAAGAAAGTACCTGCAGGGGTGCGGGGCGGCATAAGCCCCGCATAAAATAATCTATACTAAAATAAATATTATTTAAAATAAAATTGTATTAAGATGTTTACTCGCTAATCGTTGCTTTAACGATTTTGTAAATCGTTTCAATCTTGCCTCTGTCTTTGAGGTTTTGAATATCCGTAATAATCTCGTCTTTCAACTCGTCCTGCGGTTTTATATGATCAAACGCAAACAATTCCGAACTCGAAATATCAAGCACATTGAGCATTCTGTCCAAAGTTTCGGACGTAACAAAATTTTCACCGTTCTCAATACCGCAAAGTGTTCTTGTCGCAACATCAATTTTTTCAGCAAGCTGTTCCTGCGTCAAACCGCGTTTTTGACGTAATCTCTTTACTTTTGCCCCAAATTGTCTTTTTATGTTCACGATATTTAACCTCAGTTTTTATTCTAAAAGATAACCTTTAATTTCAGAACGATATTTTATCTCTCAAAAATAGCTAAATAAAGGTATAAAATACCTTGTAAAATTTATTAAATATTAAGTTTTATGAAGGTTATAAAGCATTATAATATCTGTATTTTAAGTAATTTGAGAGATTTAATATCTTACTTTTTGCAATTTTAAGAAACAAAATGTTTTTATATAAGAGTGAGATGTGCAATTCACATGAGGTATTAAAAAAGGAGATTAAATTATGACAGAAGTATCAAAAGTCGGACAGGCACAGGCAGCTCAACAGGCTCAACCCAAAACAACAATGAAAGCAGACGAAAGAATTGAAGTTTTTGAAGGAATGACAGTTAATGACGTTGAACAAAACGGTTCGGAAGCACAAAAATTAGTCGCAAAAGCATTTGACACAGGTATAAAAGGTAAAGGCTATAAAGCAGGCGACGGTGTTTACAGTGAAAAAGAGGCGGAAAATCTTAACAACTACCGTTTTGCCCTCGACAAACAAAATAGGGAATTGAGAGCGCATAACAAAAAAACAGGCGCAACAGTAACAATCAAATATAACGATTTGGAAGAACTGCAAAACAATGCGGCATTGGTAAAAAGCGCGGGTCACGGACGTATAAAAGGCGGCAACATTACTTATGATTTCAGAAATAAAACGACAACATTTGAAGATGTAACAATGGACGGAGCCTTAAACATTGCAAGTCGAGGAAAATGCGATAAAGTTATCATAAGAAACTGCGATGCAAATAGAGTAGTTGGTTACGGTTTCCATGGCGAAATTCAATTAGAAAATTTAAAAGATATGGGAATGCTTTGGGATAGCCCGACAAAAATGTATTTGGAACCCGATGCGACACTAAAAACAGATTCTCAATCTAAAATTGAAATAAAAAGATATAATCACGAAAAATAATCCAAAGGGCGGAATTTCCGCCCTTTTTAATTGACACGACATGAAAAACTGATATAATGAAAGCATAAAGTACTTGGAAGAAGAAAATAAAAATTTGATAAGTTTGAGAACGAGTTTAATCCCTGTTATTGTGGTACTGTCCGGTGGTATAGCAGGTTTATTATTTGCGGCTATACCGGCAAGTATAAAAATCGGACTAATAATAATAGGAGTTTACCTTGAATTTATGTTTATTGGTAATCTGATGTATGCAAATAATAAAATTAATGAAAATATAGGAGTAATGAAAAATGAACGAAAATGATATCTTAAGTGTATTAGTATTAATTGCTTTCGTTGCAATGATAATTTATTATCAAGTAAAATCAAAACAACTTGCAAATCAAAGCAATGTTTCAAATAAAGAGTAACAAAAAAGAGGCATAAAGCCTCTTTTTTGTTATATCTTTGAAAAACTTACGCTTCAGCGGGAGCTTCTTCAGCGGGAGCTTTTTCTGCTGATTCAGCAGCGGCTTCAGCTTCTGCTTGAGCTTTAGCTTCTGCTTCTGCAGCAGCTTTTGCTTGCGCTTTTTTAGAAAGTTTTACCGTTTCTTTTTTAACGTAGTTCAAAGTACCGTCATCATTGCAGTTTTTAATCAAATATGCAACGGTTTCGGTCGGTTGAGCGCCTTTTTTAACCCATTCCAAAGCTGATGCTTTATCCAATTTCATAACTTTGGTTTTCGGATTGTAGTGACCCAATTCTTGAACAGGTCTGCCTTCACGTTTTGTTGTCGAATTAATTACGATAATTCTGTATGACGGAGATTTTTTTGCTCCTAATCTTTTCAATCTGATTTTTAACATTTTGTTTTTCCTTCTTAATTGTTTTACCTGTCGGAGTTTGCGCGCAGCCGTGAGCGAAAATTCCTTGAACGGGGCTAAGAGGAATTACCTCGTTCCGACAATATTGAAACATGAAAAACTTGTGCATGCAAGTACTTATTTTAGCGGGGGAACAAGATTTTTATTGCAACAGGTAATATTAGATGTATAGAGGTATAGAGGGTTAGAGGTATGGCTATTATCATGTAAAAGACTAATTCTCTTCTTTAATCGTTTGTCTTATGCCCTTAGCCAAAAGTTTTGTTAAAAAATATTAAAAAAATAGCCTGTTTGAATGATACATTATTTTTGCATTTCGGGCATATTACTTTAATAAGATTTGTAAATTTTTTTAATTTAAGTGTGAAAATTACAAATTCTTGATTTTTTGTAGTATTATGTTTAGCGTAGCAAAAAATTTTTTATAAGGAGGCACATGAATTGGCAATAGCATCACCTTTCACAACTTTCAAGGAAAGCGGTAAAAAAGAAATCCATTTGGGTCAGCACGTTTTGGCAGAATTTTTTGAGTGTGATCCCAATATATTGAATAGTCTTGACAAAGTAGAAAAATATATGGTGGATGCCGCCCTTGAGTGTGGAGCGACTATTGTTCAAAAGTGTTTTCACATGTTTAATCCTTACGGAGTTTCGGGTGTTGTAATCATTTCCGAAAGTCACCTTGCAATTCATACGTGGCCCGAATTGGGTTATGCTGCGGTTGATTTGTTCACTTGCGGTGACAAATGCGATCCGAAAATTTCTTATGAATTTTTAAAGAAAAAATTTAATTCAAAGAAAGCGACTTTTTCCGAACTTAAACGCGGAATTATTGACGAAGAAACTCTTAAAGTTGCAGAAAAACCCTTTGAATTAATGCAGCAATTTGCGGATTAATTTAATATTTTTTATATTATTTATTATTCGACCTCTGCGTATTGAGCAATAATTGTAGGCGAAATAATGACAAAGGCGGACATTGTTTGAACGGTAAGAATTGATAGACCCTAAAACAAGTTCAGGGTAGCATGGAGTGAGTTTGTCCGCCACTGGTTGAGCCGTACAAATTATTAGCGAGATAGCAATGGTCGAGAGTTTCTTTGGTACTTTCTTGTCGGTACAAGAAAGTAAGGACAAAAGATAAATATTATTTTTAAAATAAAATTTCAATAAATTTGAAAAATTATTGAAATTTTTATTTGTTGAATATAGAATTTTGTTATGAACAAAATTCTTGTTATTGATGACGATTTGGCAATAAACGAACTTATCAAGGTTAACCTTGAATTGTGCGGGTACACCGTAGTGCAGGCATTTGACGGGATTAAGGGGTTTGCATTATGCAAACAGGAATTGCCGTCTTTGATTATTTTGGACGTTATGATGCCTGATGTGGACGGATTTACGGTTGCACAAAGAATACGCAAAAATGAAGAAACAAAAGATATTCCGATACTTATGCTGACGGCACTTTCGCAAATCAATGATAAGGTAAACGGGTTTAATATCGGGGTTGATGATTATCTTGTAAAACCTTTTGAAATGGAAGAATTGCAGGTGAGGGTAAGAGCTTTGCTGAAACGTACGCGACAAATTCCTGAGAGCGCATCAACAAGAGAACTTCAAACCCTTGGAGAAATAACACTTATGCCCGAAACTTACAGTGTAAAAATTAATGACAAAACGGCAAAACTTACTCCGATTGAGTTTGATATTTTTAATTTGTTATTCCAAAACCACGGTAATATGGTTTCTTCGGCAAAACTTTTGAAAGACATCTGGGGTTATTCGCCTGATGATGATATTGAAACAATACGAGTTCATATCAGACATTTGAGAAGTAAGATAGATAAAATTGCAGACGGCAAAAAATATATCGAAACCATCTACGGCGGCGGATATAAGTTAAATATTTAAACGGTTTCGGTTTTGTATCCGAAATTGTTCAGCGCACTTTGTTTTTTACGCCAATCCTTTTCGATTTTAACTTCAAGTCCCAAAAATACTTTCTTTTCAACGATTTTTTCAAGCTCAAGCCGTGCTTCCGTTCCGATTTTTTTGAGCAAATTTCCGCCTTTGCCTATCAAAATTCCTTTTTGGCTTTTCGTTTCACAATAAATCGTTGCATAAATCCTGTCAATATCATCACTTTCCATATAACTTTCAATTTTTACGGCAACGGAATGAGGGATTTCGTCTGATGTGTTGAGAAGAATTTTTTCGCGCACAACTTCTTCTGCCACATCACGCATTGTTTCTTCCGTCACAATATCTTCGGGATAAAGCATTTCGCCTTCGGGAAGATTTTTGTATATGTTTTTTATCAAAGTATCAATATTTCGCCCCGTTTTGGCAGAAATTTTTACGACAGGATAATTTTTATCGAAAAGTAATTTGTAAGTCACAAGATTTTCTTCAATTTTGTTGAGTTTTTTAACCTTGTCAACCTTGTTCATAACGATTATTACAGGAATTTCAGTCTGCAAAATATTCTGCGCAATCCATTTGTCTCCCTTGCCCGCAGGCTCTGAACCGTCAACCAAAAAGAGTATTAAATCCGCATCGGGAACGGCAACTTTTGCTTCGTCAAGAAGAAATTCTCCCAACTTGTTCAAAGGCTTGTGAACCCCCGGAGTATCAACAAAAACCACCTGACCTTCCTCGGTTGTATAAATTCCCTTTATTCTTTTGCGGGTTGTTTGTGCCTTATCGGTCGCTATGACAATCTTTTGACCCAAAATTTGATTTAAAAGGGTCGATTTTCCGACATTCGGACGTCCTATAATTGCTGCAAATCCACTTTTCATACCATTTATTTTTCCTAAATCAGGCTTATAATTCTTAATGAATTGTAACATAAAAATAATAATTTTTTACAAAGTGGCAAAAATTTTTATGTCAATGTATTATATAATATAAAGTAGGAAAATTATCGAATGGTAGTGAAAAAATCTCATTTAATAAGTATGGCTTTGGTGCTTGCATTTGCGGGTGTGTCTTTTGCCGATGGTGACAATAATCTTGTTCAGCTTGATTTGAAAAGATCCTCCGACAACTCCGTAGATGTAACAATGTTTACTTCAAACAATTATAACGACAATGTACTTGTCAGAAAAAAATCCGACAATAAGTATGTAATACTTATACCGAAAGTTCAAAGTTCGGGTTACAGCGCATCAAACCTTGCAGGTGTAAGGGATTTGGTATCAAATATTGACGTAAAAACCGTAAACGATACAAGCGGAGGGTACACAAAAGTTACGCTTATCACAACAAAACCGCTTGATATCAAAACCAGAACGACAAAAACCAAACCGTTGACCGCTGAACAAAAAGAGTATAACACTCTTATTGCTCAGGCGAACGCAGTTAAAAATAATATCAGCAACAGACAAGACCCCCCAAAAATTCGTGAACAGAAAACCGAAGTTACGGTAAACAAAGCTCCCGCAATTACGGAAACTTCCAAATCCAAAACGGAAGTAAAATCGGATGTTAAAAACGAAACAAAAACACAAACAAAATCTGAAGTTAAACCTGAACCTAAAAAGCAGGAGGTTAAACTTGTTGAAGTCGATAATGAAAAAATTGCAAAACAAGTAAGAAAAGAACGTCTTACAGACTTGATAAACGAAGTAAAACAGGAAAAAGCTCTTGAAGAAATTCCAAAAAATGCTCCCGAAACAACCCCTGTCGTAAGCGAAGAAATTAACGATATTGAAAACATGCCAAAAACTTCACTTTTCGCAGGTTTTGGACATAACATAAAATCAATGTTGTCAAAAGCAGTTCACAAAATTCCGTCAAAACTTCCGAAAACTTTAGGCTTAATACTTATTACCGCGACAGTAATCACATTGCTTTCAAAATTGTTCAAAAAATCGGATAATTTTGCTTATGATATTCCCGAATATGTTGCTCCCGAAGAAAAAGCCGTATCTGAACCTAAAGATTACGACGATATCGTGAACGATAACGGACTTTCCTGGAAAGAAAAATATAAACTCTATTTGGATAAATCTGCAACTCCGGTTGCAAGAGCAAATAAAAAAGGAAATTACAGTTTCATCAAAACTCCTTCTAAAGACGCAATAGAGGCAAAACGTCAAGAACTTGAAAAATTGGTTTCGGAAACCTCTTACAAACCGGAAATTAATAACATTGAATCCGAAATTACGGAAGTTCACAGTGAAGACAATTCAATCAGAAGAACAATAAAACTGAAAGCATTCGACAATTCGGTACCGTCATTGAAAATGACTCATCGAGAAAGAAGCAGATTCAGAAAATATGAAGTTGAAGTTCCGTTTAAAGAACAGAAAACAGTAAAACTTGACGATTCACCTTTGGGTATGAATCCGAGAAATTTGAAAGGAGCAAATTTGAAAGTATCTGATGTAGATTCAAGACGTATTACTTATGAACCAAAAGATTACATAATGTCTTCCGTTGACGAATACCTCTCAATTTTGGATAACGAACAAAAAATCAGCATGCCTCAAGCACCTGTAAAACCTGTCGTTTCCAATCCTATTGACAGAGAAAAACAAAATCCTTTCAAAGGAACAATCGTTAAATCGGGATTTAAAATCTCGCCCGACAAAGGTATTTATCTCATAAACAAAAACGGAAAAAATGCTCTTGTTGGAAAAATTAACGACAAAGTTTTTGTTCTCAAAAAATTTGAAGGCAACATTACAAATCCCATACAGGTCAGACGCGACAAAGATGACGTCTATATGGTAAAAGCAGGCGGTTTCAAATCACTTGTTGAAGTCAGTGACGACAAAATGGGTGTTTTAATCGAATTGTAGAGAGAAAAAAATGAAAATTCAAAAATTGCTATGCACAATTTTGACAATTTGTGTTCTTTTCCTTTGCGGTTGCTCACAAAACGACAATCGTACAGTTATTCAATTTGCAAGCTGGGGTTCAAAATCGGAAATTGATATTCTAAAACCAATACTTGCAGAGTTTGAACATGAAAATCCCGATATAAAAATTGATTTTATGCATATTCCGCAAAATTATTTTCAGAAAATTCATCTGCTTTTTGCTTCAAACACCGCACCCGACGTAATTTTTATAAACAATCTTTACCTGCCGATTTATGCAAATGCGGGAGTTTTGGAGGAATTAAAAACACCCGAAGGATTTTATCCTCAGGCAATCAATGCACTTTCTTGGAACGGAAAATTATACGCAATCCCGCGTGATGTATCGGATTTGGTCATTTATTACAATAAAGATTTGTTTGATAAAAAACAAATTCCTTATCCTGACGGTTCTTGGGATTTTCAAAAATTTCTTGAAACGGCACAAAAACTTACGGACAAAGATACTTTCGGAATAAACTTTGAAGAAAAACCGCTTTATTACCTTCCCTATCTTATGAGTAACGGCGGAGGAATTTTGCCTGATGAAATCAACAAACCCGAAAGTCAGCAGTCACTCCGATTTTATGCCGATTTGAGAAAAAAATATCATGTTGCCCCCCTAAAATCAGAGAGTGCAAGCGCAACAACGGCACAAATGTTTTTGCAGGAACGACTTGGAATGTATCTTTCTGGAAGATGGATGGTTCCGAAATTCCGCGAGGAATGCAGGTTTGACTGGGATGTTGTACGGTTTCCAAAAGGTACTAAAGGCAGTATTGTGTCGTTAGATGCTTCAGGCTGGGCTGTTTCAAAGTATTCGCATCATAAAAAAGAAGCCCAAAAATTTATTGATTATCTGTCGTCAAAAGAAATATGCGAAAAATTTACACAAAGCGGTTTGATAGTACCGGCAAGACTTGATGTTTCAATAGAGGACGGCAAAAAACCCGCACATGCCCGCGTATTTACGGACATAATCAAAGATGCGAAGCCGACTCCCGTAACCGTAGATTACAACGAAATTACGGACAAACTCAACAAAAAATTGGAAAGCATGTTTAATTAATCAAATCTTTATGTATTTTATAAAGCATTTTTAAATATTTTTCATCGGAGTATTTAAGCATCTTTTCAAATTCATTTATTATATAGTTCTTTTCTTGCAAACCGTCAAAATTAAATATATCCTTTAGTTCAACATTTAAAGCATTAGAAATTCTTTCAAGTGTTTCAACAGACGGATAAGAGCCTGCAATTTCGAGTTTTGATATATGTTTTGTATCCCTTCCTATAAGTTCGGCTAATTTTTCCTGTGTAAGTCCGCGACTTTTTCTAAGTTCTTTAAGACGTAATGCCAATAATTGTTTTGTCGATTTCATGCAAATTTCCTCAATTTATATAATACTTTTCAAAAATTACTTTATTAACCCTATTGCATGATTACTTATTTATGATAAAGTATCATTGTAGTAGTATAAATTACTAAAATACCGTATTTAATATTTATTTATTTAAATATTGTATTAATGAAAGGAGAAATTATGAAAAATGCCGGTAAGACATTTAAGAAAATGAATAGGGGAGAGGGTTCAATCTTACCTGATAAGAACTTTTCACAACAGACTTTCCGTCATGCTGAACCGGATTCAGCATCTCAAGACAAGATTCTGAAACAAGTTCAGAATGACGTGAAAGACGGAAAGTCTGTTAAGAAAGCCGCCTTCACTCTTGCCGAAGTCCTAATCACCCTCGGCATTATCGGCGTCGTCGCAGCAGTAAGCATGCCTATTTTAATTCAGAATATCAACGAACGTGTTAATTCCGAGCGCGAGGCGAACATTGCACAAAAGATTACACAAGCAATGGAACAGATGAGAGCGCACGGACTTTTGAATACTCAATATGCATCAACCGATGCATTTGTAGATGAACTTCAAAATTATTTGAAGATAGCAAAACGTTGTGATTCAGCGCATATCGCAGAATGTTGGCCTACGGCAAAAGTTATTGATACAAACGGCGAAGAATATGACGTTAGTAAAGCCAAAACAGGTAAAGATTTGCAGATTAAAAAGAGTGTAAACAGCGAAACAAAAACATCAGATACAAGCAATGTTGGACTTGTACTTGCAGACGGTGGAGCAATAATTCTTAACTATTTCAATCCTAATTCAACATCTTATGATGTGGGTTCAAGAGTAACGGCATCAAAAAAGAGCTTAACTGTCGGAGGCGGAAAAACTAAAGAATTTGCATATACAACAGATGTAACATCAATAATAGATTATGTCGTTGATGTCAACGGTAAAAGCGGTCCTAATTCACAACAAGCGGATAAAAAGAACGACATACGTTCATTCAACGTAGCAAAGTTCGGAACAGGTTGTTCGGGTACTAAATTAAGTGACGGAACCTGTGTTAAACAAATAACGGAATACGAACCTGTAACCGACCCTGCAAAATCGACATTCGTTTCAACATACTGTCCAAATCATAGTTGGGGGTGCACAGATTATTGGCTGGGTGCAATAGATGCGTGCGAAGCCATAGGCATGGAACTGCCGGATAAGGACAAACTTCTTGACCTCTATGGAAAGAAAGGGCAGGACGGAATTCCGACCACCAGCTGGTTTTGGTCGTCGTCAAAGTACGGTACAGACGGCGCGTGGTACGTGCACTTTGGCGATGGTGCCTCGAACTTCCTCAGCAAGGATGGCCATCTCGGGGTACTCTGTGTAGGTAAGTAATCTTTTTGGGCTAAAGCCCAAAAAAGAGGTATAGATGTATAGAGGTATGGAGGTATAGTCTTTTACATGGCTATTCCTCTGTTCTTCTAATCCTCTATGCCCCTGTACCCCTCACCCAATTTGCTAAACTCACATTGGTTCGTTAAGCAAATTTTCCCTCTCCCTCAAGGGGCGAGGGGGCGAATTTTACGTCAATCCGACGTTCAGGGTGACGCGAAGTTAAATATTCAGCATGACGAAAAGCGGTTCGCTTTGTCAAGTTCAGCATGACAATAAAAACGGCATTAGGATTATCTGCCGTTTTTAATTTTATATTATGTACTAAACATAGTGAACACTTTTTCTACGTTTTTGCTTATTAGATTTTTGACCGTATCAAATTCCGTAGTCAATGAAGAAATCTCCATATCGAGGTTTTTCAGTTGCAATTCCAATGTTTCTTCTTTGTAGTTCAATTTGCTTTTCTTAACATTATACTCAACCTCTGCGCGAGCGATTGCATCTTCATCTTGCACTTCCGCCACATGCCCGTTTTGAGTATAAGGCCCCTGATAGAAATATCCATCCGTATTCAACGAAGATATAAACAACTGACCGTTTTTAAGTGCCTGTTGCAAATATCCGTTATCCATAACCAGTTCACGTTTTGTTGAATCCGAGCAGGCACCCGTTGTTGAAATCTGGTTATAAATCATATTGTAAAAGTCGGCATTTAGCATTGTCCTGTCGGTCATTGCGCCGTCATTTTTAAGAATAAAGTAATAATCCAAATCGCTTGTTACATAATCACTTTCTTTAGCCGAAGTATTATTAACAACATATCCGCAGTCAAAACCTTCCAATGCAACGGCAAAGTTTGTCAGGAAAGATTTCAAGATATTTGTCAAACTTAACGAATAATATTGACCGTTTTCACTTTGAATAACATTGTTTTGTTCTTGAGCTTTATTGTATAACTGAGCAATATCGTTTGAATCAATCTTTGTGAGTTTATCCAAGTTTAATTGCATTTTGGTAAATTCATAAGCCTGTTGTAATGCCGAATCTGATTCACTGTCAATATTTAAACCAGTATTGGGAGCATTCAAGCCCAATTTTTCCGCCATAGCTTTTAATACAGTAGTAAATGCTTCTTTATAATCGCCTTTTGCACCTTGTTTAAATGTTATCTGATATTTACCCGAAACGATATCACCGAGAGTAACTTTTTCCAAATTATTTGCGGAAAGTGCCTGACCGCCTTTTGTAATTGAGAATTGATCACCCGCACCATCAGAAAGCTGTTTTGTGTTAACAATGTAATCCGTACCCGTACTGTTACCGGGGTTTAGAATATCAACTATATTAATGGCGAATAAAGGATCATCTTTTTTATGCTGAGCTTCGGTTGTTTCAATCGCAACCGAAAATGCTATCGGAGTTTTATCGCCGGTTGAGAATTGTAAAGTTCCGCCAGTAATTGTCTGTCCTGCAGTATAAGTTGTATTGCCGATTTTACCATCATTTTGTGCAGTAGTATTTGCGGACAATCTGTACGTCAGGTTTCTGTCAATCGTATCTCCCGCAGCATAAGATATAATTTTTACGTTTGTATCTTCGGATAACGTTGCTCCTTTATTAATTTTTACGGAACCTGCAGTATGCAATACACCGTCAGAACCCGTATAATCATTTGCATACAATACATCATATTGAGATGTCGTTCCTTTTTTCATAGCTTGAACGGTATTCATAGTACCGGTATTTCCGTAAGTAGCGGTTTTCAAATAATCTATAAATACATTTGTAGAAAGAGCGTTAGCCGAAGTTTTATCAAATATCGGTCCTCCGATACCTGATTTTGTATACCCTTCATTACCAAGATTTAAAATAGCATCAACGGTAGCACCGTCAATCTGGTTAAGTTTACCTAATTGATACAAAAATGCGTTACGCGAACCGTCATTTACACCTGCCGTAATACCGGCTTCCGTGTTATCAGCACCGACCATTCTCGGCCCTATCAATCTCTGATTTTCATCTCTATAAACAATCGGATCACCGTTTTCATCAATAATGCCCGCAGCTACCGCAGCATTAAACATTTGATCGGTCAACAAAATCTTACCTTTTGTATCAGTAATTAAATAAGGATCATAATCATTAAGTACGGACGGGGTCATCATAATTCCGTAAGACAAATCGTAAATATCGGTATCGCCCGTATCCCAAATGAGTTTGGTCGCATCTAAAGCAGTCTGATAGTCATTTGCAGCTCTTTGCAAATCACGAGTAACGGAAAGTTTTTCCTGTGCAACCTGCATGGATTGAAATTCACAGTTCATTTTTCTTGCCGTTATGGCTAAAAATCTTGCTTGTGAAGCAGCCAGTCCCATTGTTTTCCTTTCGATTTTAGTAATCTTTCAATCGTATAGACGGCTTTTTTAGCATGAAACTTTAACGAATTTTCAAACTTATGTTACAAAAGTTAACATAAGAGGTAAAGCAGCTAAGAAGCCAAGTGAGGGCAAACAGAGCATGCTATTATCAAAAGACTATTCTTCCCTCTAATCACACATCAGCAACAGGGGGAAGGTCAATACTTTTAAGCCGTTGTTCAATACGGCGATACCATTTCAGATGTTGTTTAAACAGAATATTATATTTACCTACATCACCTTTGGAAATTTCTTCAAACTGCGCATCACAAGTTTTTTCCAATGCTTTTTCAAACATGTGAGTTAATTCTTTTCTGTCAAACGTATTATCCTTATCGACAACGACACATTCGCCAAAGTCAACCACGACTTCGGGTCTGTTATCTCTAAAGAAACAATAATCAATCGCAACGGGAATAAGATTAACTTTTCCGTAACGTTTTACGGCATTTTGGACGATATACGCAAGCCCTGTTTGAAATTCAATAGGTCTGTAATGAGGCGGTCTGATTATACCTTGCGGGAAAATACACAAAAGATTTCTCAAATCACTCATAACATCAACGGAATACTTTAGAGCTTTCATAGCGGATTGAGGTGATTTTTTGTTAACGGAATAAGCACCTCCGCGCCTTAAAAGCGGGAATCTGTTCAACTCCTCAATCATTAATCTTATTTCTTTATGAAAAATTCTGTGGGTTATATTGAAAAATACCGTTCCGTCCCACCAGTTGCAATGCGGAGCAAAAAGGATTGTAGGTGCGCTGTCATCTCTGTTGTCGTAATTTTCTTTACCACGATATCTGAACGCATAAAAGCGGTTTTGAAGCATGTTAAAGAAAAACAAACTCGCAACCCATAGCCAAAATTTGCTTGTTTTGGCAGGTGTAAATTTCTCCTCTTTATTCCTCAACTTTGTAGGCGGAACATCACAATATAAATTTTCCTCTTGTGTCATAAGATAATTGTACTCCAGTTACACAAAATACGCAAATTTGACAAAGAAATTTGTTAATAAACTTTAACAGATATCAACCGCGCGATAAGAACTTCTGACTAAAGGTCCGATTTGATATTTTTTGAACCCGATTTTTTGCGCAAGTTGTTTCAGAATTTCGTATTCTTCCAATGTATAATATTTTGCGACTTCAAGATGCGCTTTTGAGGGTTGAATATACTGCCCTATTGTCAAAATATCACAACCTGCCGTTTTCAAATCAACAAGTGTTTCTTCGATTTGCTCGAAAGTTTCGCCCAACCCTATCATAAGCCCTGATTTTGTAGGAATTTTGCCAAAATCTTTTATGTATTTGAGAACTTTTAATGATGTATCGTAATTTCCTTGCGGACGGGCGGTTTTGAATACTTCTCGAACGGTTTCTATGTTGTGATTAAATACATCGGGTTTTGATTTTATAATTATATTTAATGCGTTTTCATCACCTTTAAAGTCGGGGGTAAGAATTTCGATTTTTGTATCGGGGGATATTTTTCTTATTTCCGAAATACAATTTGCAAAATGTTCTGCCCCTCCGTCAGGCAGGTCATCACGCGTAACGGAAGTTATGACCGAATATTTCAGTCCCAATTCTTTTACCGCATCAGCAATATGTTTTGGTTCGTTTATATCAAGCGGTTCGGGTCTTGCACAGGAAATATTGCAGTAACGGCAGTTTCGCGTGCAGTTGTTACCCATAATCAAAAAAGTTGCGGTATTTTTTGTGTAACATTCGTTTTTGTTCGGACAGCGTGCATTTTCGCAAACGGTGTTAAGGCATTTTGTCTTTAAAATTTTTCTAACCGTACGCGTCTTGTCCGTATCAATAATCGGACGTTTCAAATATTCTGGAAGTCTTTGCATAAGATTATTATAATATAAATAATTTAATCAATGATTGATATAAATAAAATATTAACAACACAAAGTAACACATTAGATATTGTGTTACATGCATATTCGGCAACAATGCGTAAAACTTTAGAATTTCGGAGATTATATTTACAATTTGTTACAATCATAATGAAAATGAACGCAGACTAAAATCAATCATATCTTGATTTATACCTATATAACGCAAAGTTATGCTTGGAGATGAATGGTTAAGTATGTTTTGTAAGAGAGCAATATCTTTTTTCTCTCGATAAAAATGATATCCGAAAGTTTTTCTTAATGTATGCGTACCTATTCTAAAATTTATTCCCGCATTTACACAGGCATTATTTATAATCCTGTATGCCTGAACTCTTGTAATAGGTTTGTTGCATTTTCGGCTTCTGAATAACCATTCATTAGACAGTTTATTACATATATAGTTATCCAAATCGTATTTAAAAGAATCGGTTATGGGAAAACGTTTAAATTTTTTTGTTTTTTGCTCTTGAATTTCTATATATTGCTTATTTTTGACATCTTTTACTTTCAATTTCAGAATATCGGAAATTCTTAATCCGCTGTTTATTCCCAAAATGAATAATAAATAATCTCTTTTGTTTTGTTTTTTCAAAATTTGTTTCACTTTTTCTATTTGTTTTTTGTCCCTGATAGGTTCTACAAATTTCATAAGACCTCCTTTTTGATAACTGCGTAATACCTTATGTAACACAATATCTAATGTGTTACATGTTGCCAAAGTGTAGAGAATACAGAAAGGAGTAAAAATGGCTGACATAGTAATCAGGCAAGGACAAACACTGTCAAGTATTGCCCAGGATAATAGTGTATCTGTCGATACGTTATTAAAATTAAATCCTGAAATCAAAAATCCGAATTCAATTATGGCGGGGGCTTCACTCAAAATTTCCGAAGATGCCCCAAAGGCAGCCGAACAAGAGCCTATCAAAGGTGTGCAATTAGAAAAAACAACAACTGCAAATGCACCCCAAGATAACGGCAAATATTCGGCAAAAGAAATCGGAGTAGGCGCACTTGTTGCGGGAGCAGCATTCAGTTTGGGTAAAGATGCCTACGGAGTTGCAAAACAACAAGGCAAAAAAGCGGGAAAATTTGCACTAAAAACCGCAAAACAAATTCCCGGCAAAGTTACAAACATAGCTAAAAAGACTGCTACCAAAGCTAAAGCTATGATACATTCAATGAAAACAACCGGTACAAAACTTGCAAGCAAAGCCTCAGCAAAATATCACAATGCGGTTAAAGCAGGTAAAGATAAAATAGCTTCCGCGAAAAATTTTGCAAAAGGTATTTACGGAAAAGCAAAAGTAAAAGCTCAAAATGTAAAAGGCAAAATTACGGCACAAGGAGCAAAAGCCCTCAATAAGGCAAAAGCCATGGCAAGACTTGCGAAAATGAAAGGTACTAATGCCGCAAGAGGTATTAAAAACGCGGCAGGAAATGCAATAGCAAAAGGCAAAAATCTTGTCAAAACAGGACTTGGCAAAGGTCAAGGTTTACTTTCAAAGGCAAAAGCAAAAGTTGTTAACTTGAAAGGCAAAATTACGGCACAAGGTTCTAAAGCTATTAACAGAGCAAAAGCATTAGCCGCTAATCTAAAGGCTAAAGGTAAAAATCTTGCAAGCGGTGTAAAAAATGCCGCACACACCGCACGCGGAAAAGCAAGCGGATTAATGTCAAAAGCAAAAGTTTTCACAAAACAGGCACTCGGTAATGTTACAAAAATGGGCAAATCCGTTGCACCTGCCGCAAAACGAATGGCAAAGGCCTGCTCAACCGCATTCAAAAACGCAGCTCCGACACTTAAAACCCTCGGCAAAGTTGCAAAACCCGTTGCGGTAGTAGCAGGAGGTTTGGAAGTTCTTGACGCTTACGATCAGGGCGGAGCAAAGGCTGCTAAAAAACAAGCCATCGTTACAGGTAGCGGTATTGCGGGCGGTATTGCAGGCGGTGCTGCAATAGGCGCGGCAGCAGGTTCTGTCGTACCTGTTGTGGGAACGGCAATAGGCGGTATAGTCGGCGGTATTATCGGCTGGTGGGCAGGCGAAAAAGTCGCTTCAACGGCAGTCGAAAAATATTATAACTAAAGAATAAAAAGGAGAATACAAAATGACAACAAAAGAAGAACTTATTGAAATTACGGCAAATGACGGTACGGTAACAAACTGCGAATTGTTCGATATGGTAGAATTCAACGGAAAATATTACGCACTGCTTGTTGAAGAAAACCACGCAGATGACGAAGAACCCGAGCTTATGATTTTACGATACAGAGAAGTCGGAGAAGATGTATATTTTGAGCAAATAACAGATAATGAGGAATTCAAAGAGATTTCCGAGTATGTCGAGAGCCTGCCGGGTTCACAAGAAGAATAATTAAACCGATAAGACCGATAATAATTTTATCGGTCTTATTTTTAATGTTGTAAAGAAAAATAATCGGTTTGCCCGCATAGAAAATTAGTATTATACTAAAACTAATGAAAAACGTAAGGCAAACAAATATTAACATTCACCGCGACAGTTGGGTTGAAATAAACCTTGAAAATGTCGCACACAATATGCGCGAAATTCGCAAAAACACACCCGAAGGGATTAAACTCCTTGCAGTTGTTAAGGCTGATGCATACGGACACGGCTCCGTAATGCTTGCCCCGACTCTCTTGGCCTCGGGAGCGGACATGCTCGGGGTTGCCTCAATAGACGAAGGGGTTGACCTCAGACAAGCCAAAATTAACTGTCCTATACTTGTTTTGGGCGCAGTTCCCGTCTGGGCGGTAGAAACCGCAGTGAATGCAAATCTCATAATCTCAATATTCTCAAAAGAACATCTTCATGCCTGCAAACAAGTCTTTGAAAGAACGGGCAAAAAACCGAAAGTCCACGTCAAATTAGACACAGGAATGAACAGAATAGGAATTTCGACAGACGAAGCCGTTGATTTTATAAACGAAGTAAAAAACGCGGACTATCTTGAGTTTGGCGGGGTATTCACTCACCTTGCAAACGCGGAAATTCGAGAAAAAACAAAAATTCAAATCGACAGATGGAACAGCGTAATTTCAAAAATCGACACAAAAGGCTTGATATTGCATATCCTAAACACCGCAGGCGCAATGTGCTATGACGTACCGAATTCCAACATGCGCAGAGCAGGAATTGCACTCTACGGGCTTTATCCCGACCTACCTGACGATTGTAACGTAAAGAAGCCGAACCTCAAACCCGTAATGTCCTTAAAGGCACGTATCGTCAATATTCACAACGCAAAAGACGGTGAAGGGGTAAGCTACGGTCACACATTCACCGCACACGGAACACGAAAAATCGCAACAATTCCTTTGGGATATGCGGACGGAGTTCCGCGCGGGCTTTCAAACAAAATCTCAGGCACGCTGAACGACAAAGAAATCAAACAAATCGGAAACATAACAATGGATCAGATGATGTTTGATATTACGGGTGTGAATGCCGAATTGGGTGACGTTATAACGCTTTTGGACGAAAATCATTCTATTGACGAATGGGCAAAAATTTTAGGAACAATAAACTACGAACTCACATGCAGACTGAAAGTCAGACTGCCAAGAGTGTATACGAGGTAAAATGACAAACAAATTCGACATAGGTATAATAGGCGGAGGCCCTGCGGGTTACACAACAGCGTTTCATGCAAGAAAAAAAGGGCTTTCTGTTGTAATTTTTGAAAAAGGCGAAATCGGCGGAGTTTGCCTCAACAGAGGTTGTATTCCGACAAAAGCAATCTTGCATTCCGCGGAATTGTACGAAGAATTGAAATGCTCGGCTGATTTGGGGATTTTTGCCGAAAATATCGGATTTGATTATGCAAAAATTGTTGAACGTAAAAACAATATTGTGGAAAAAATCAGAAAAAATCTTGTACTTGCACTAAAAAATTCGGGAGTAACGATTGTCAATGCAGAGGCAAAAATCCTTTCCGACAACGAAATCGGCGCAGACGGAGAAATTTTTGAATGCGGAAAAATAATCGGGGCAACGGGTTCTGAGCCTAAAGATTTTCCGAATTTGAGATTTGACCACGAATTTGTGCTGAGTTCGGACGATATTTTGAGCTTGACAAAACTCCCCAAGAATATTTTAATAATCGGCTCGGGCGCAATCGGTATCGAATGGGCAAGGATTTTTTCGGCTTTTGATGTTGAAGTTACTGTTGTAGAAACTGCCGAACACCTTTTACCGCTTGCGGATATTGAGGTTTCAAAAAGAATTGAAAGAATTTTTAAATCGAAAAAAATAAAAATGTACCTTTCAAACGGTGTAGAAAAAATAGAAAACGGTACGGTTACATTGAAATCCGGAGAAATACTTACCCCTGAACTTGTTTTGCTTGCAACGGGCAGAAAACCGAATACCGTTGATACAAAAATTTGTATAGGTGACGCTTGCGGAAAAATTCAACTTGCGCATTTTGCAATAAAACAGGCTGTTAAAGAGATTGACGGAACGGAATTTGACGAAACGCTTGTTCCTTCTGTTGTTTACGGTTGTCCCGAAATTGCATGGGTCGGAAAACGAGAGCAGGATTTGGAAGAAGGAACTTACGAAAAATCAAGTATGCTGATTTCCGCACTCGGAAAATCCCATTGTGACAACTGTACGGAAGGATTTATTAAAATTCTTGTCCAAGATGATAAAATTGTCGGAGCGCATATAGTTTCAAAAGAGGCATCGGCATTAATACAGGAAGTCACAATCGCAATGCAGAATAACTCAAGCATTGAGGATTTGAAAAAAGTATGTTTTGCACACCCGACTTATTCGGAAGGGCTGTTTGAAAGCCTTTTTAGGTTGTAAAAACTTTACCGCTCAAACAAATTCCGCCCTTTTATTGTGTCACAAACATTTGATTGTTCACTACATTAAAGGTCGGAACTATTTGAAAAATTTTTATTATTATATTTTAAATGGTACCTGTCCAGAAAGGCGGTCTGCCAAAATTCCAATATGTGTTTGTAGGATTGAAATCTTTGCGGCGTCTTTTGAACCATTTTCTTTTTGTTTGCTTTTGAGTTTCAACAGCCTGTCCGCCCTCAGCCGGTTGAACGGTGGTTTCTGTAACAACTTCTTTGTAAGAACCCGGTACTTGATAAAGTTCCGCCGAAGCACAACCTGCAAAACATAACAAACATAAAATTGTTATTAAGTTTTTCATATATATCTCCTTTTTAATTACATTATAATCTTACAAAACCCGAAAATCAACTTTTTTGCTAATTAAATTTAATAATCATTACATTTTTATAACATGGCATGCTCGTTCTAAATATTTTACATTTCTTAATACTTTTCAAAATCTTGAAAAAGCATGCCATGAGCATGATTACATGATTTAAAATCCGAAAACCATGTAGCGACATACAAATTAGCATAATTGACTTTTGAAAAACGGCTATACTGCGGGCATTACGGGCTTTGTTACAAATGTTCACAATCACATGTTTGTTACTTGAAAAAATTCACTGATTTTTTATAATGTAATTAAAGAGGTGAAACACATCTCTAATGGGGATTTTGACAGTTTCAACAGGCTGTCTTGGTTGCCATACTTGGGTTAGATAGTAAATTTGGAGATATAAATTGTTTAGAAGTAGGGATATGGGTAGAGCTGTTGCAGTCAGAAGATGGACACCGACAGCTTTGGAATGCTATAAAAGAGGGTGCAACTGCGAAGGGTGTTTTTACAGAGATTTCTTCAGCGGATCTTCTCAAAAATGTCAAATGAAGGCTTCCGTTCTTGAATTGGTGCGCGTAATCGGCACACCGAACGTTGAATTGCAACAATTTATTATTGAAGACTAAAAACACTTTAAAAATTTTCATGTATGTGTTATACTATATACATATAGGAGGTTCACATGCACATTTACGTAAACGGAAGAAACATTGAAATTACTGACGCAATCAAGGCTTATGTTAAGGAAAAGATTGGTAAAGTAGTTAACCATTACGATCAAATTCAAGGTATTGAAGTTGTTTTGTCAGTAATTAAAAATCCGTCAGCTTCAGGAAAACATGTTGCTGAAGTCAGTTGCAAAATGAATACGGGCGCGGTTGTCCGTTGCGAAGAAGCAGCAGAGTCTATGTATGCAAGTATTGATTTGCTTGCCGACAAATTGGACAGACAGGTTAAAAAATTGAAAGATAAGAGTTTGGGTTCGGATAAATCTTCTATAAGAACCGAAAACGAATAAGTGTAAGGTGCCTTAAAGGCACCTTTTTTAAGGACATTTCGAGGATAATTTGATTAACAATAAAAAAGTAGTTGTTATAATGCCCGCATATAATGCGGAAAAAACTCTCAAACAAACCTATGATGAAATATACAAAGATTTTGTTGATGAGGTAATTCTTGTTGATGACAATTCACAAGATAACACAAAACTTGTGTCCAAAGCATTAAACATTACCACTATCGTTCACAAAGAAAATAAAGGCTATGGCGGAAACCAAAAATCCTGCTACAAAGCCGCCCTAAAAGCAGGTGCTGATATTGTTGTCATGCTCCACCCCGATTATCAATACACCCCGAAACTAATTCCCGCGATTGTTTCAATGATGGCTTTCGGGCAATATGATGCTGTTTTGGCATCCCGTATGCTTGGAAATTCTGCACTAAAAGGCGGTATGCCTCTTTATAAACTCGTGGCGAACAAATTTTTAACCGCATTTGAAAACTTTTTTACAGGTGAAAATCTATCGGAATATCATACGGGATTTCGCGGTTTTACAAAAGAAGTTTTGGAAAATCTTCCTTTGGGCGAATGTGATGACGATTTCATTTTCGACAATGAAATGATAGCACTTTTATTTTACAACGGTTATAAAATCGGTGAAATTTCTTGCCCGACAAAGTATTTTAAAGAGGCATCATCAATTAATTTTTTACGTTCGTGCAAATACGGTCTTGGCGTCTTAAAGGTAAGCCTGCAATACCGCCTTGCCCAAATAGGTATAAAATCGCGGATTTTTCGCCCCACCGCAAAAAAATTAGACCTCTCAACCGAAATTGAGTATTATTTTAAGTAAGTTGATTTAAATTTTATCACAAACTGTAACCTGACACTTGACAGGTTACAGTTTGTATGTTATAATAGGAGTATGATAAAATCGTTCAAGCACAAAGGACTTGAAAAATTTTTCACAACAGGCTCTACAAAAGGTATTCAAGCAATACACGCAACGAAACTTGAAGTTATACTAACAACGCTCAACGTAATGAGTAATCTTGAACCGCTAAAAACCAAATCTTACAGATTACATCAATTAAAAGGTGATATGAAAGATTTATGGTCAATTACCGTTCAAGCAAATTGGAGAATAACATTTCAATTTGATGAAAAGACAACTGATGTATACATAGTCGACTATCAAGATTACCATTAGAAAGGATTAATTATGGAAATGTACAACCCTTCTCATCCTGGAAAAGTCCTTAAAGAAGTTTATTTAAAAGATTACAATCTATCGGTAACAGCTTTTGCTTTGAAAATTGGGGTTTCCAGAAATACCGCCTCAGAACTTGTAAACGAGCATTGCGGAATTAGCGCGGAAATGGCATTGAAACTTGAAAAAGCGTTTAATATTGAAGCTCGTTTTTGGTTAAATATGCAAACCCAATACGATTTATGGCAAGCAAAACAAAGGGTTAATCTTGACAATGTCGAAGTAATTGCAATTTAAAAATTCTATAACAAAAAAACCGACCTATTTGGGTCGGTTTTTTAATCCTTTTTGTTTTTAATTTTTAAAACGCATTAGCGGGTTTTTTCTGAGCGGTTGCACCGGGAATTGATTGCCAGTTAGCAGCCATAATTTTCTTGAACGATTTCAAAGCGGTATCTTCAAGTTCGCCCAATTCTTCGGCTTCCATAATCAATTCTCTCAAAGGCAACAACGCTCTTTGATCTCTTAAAACACCCAAAGCTGCTGCCGCACCTGCTCTAACGAGTTCGTTTTCTTCACGATTTTTCATTACGTCAATCAATGCGGGAACCGCTTTTGTATCATTCAATTTACCCAATGATGTAACCGCATAAATTCTAACGTTTACCCATTCGTCATAAAGCATGTTTATGACTTTATCAACAGCTTTTTTGTTACCGATTTCGCCCAATGCGCGAGTGGCATCACATCTAACGTTAACTTTTTCATGATCCAAAGATTCAATCAATGCGTCCGTTGCAACATCACCGATTTCAATCAATGCGTCCGTTGCCGTAATACATACCTGCGGGTTTTCGTCATTCAAAGCCTCAACAAGCGGCTCAACAACAATTTCACCGCCCAAACGACCCAAAGCACGAGCCGCACGAACACGAACATCAACGTTTCTGTCTTCGCGCAAAGAAGCAATCAAATGAATTGTAGCTTTAGAATCACCCAATTCGCCCAATGCACGAGCCGCATACAATCTTACGGAACCGTTTTTGTCATTTTTCAAAACATCAATCAAAGGTTCAACAGCTTTAGAATCGCCCATTTCACCAAGAACACGGGCAGCATTGTATCTGACTTTTTCGGAATTACTTGTTTTCAAATCAACCAATAATTCATCAAATGTCTTTTTAACTTGTTTTTTCTTGCTGTTCACACTAATTGTCATTAAATTTTCCTCCGACACACAATAAATCTACTACACTTATGTTTTAATAAAAAATTTTGTGAATAGAATATTGCCTTTTGTACCTACTTTTGTTAACTTATATTAACTTAGTGCAGTCATTAATAAGGGTAAAACTAACACTTTATATTATTAATATAACATATATTATACATTTTGTCTTTAATTTGCATGAATTTTATAAAAAACTTACAGATTGTTTTTTTAACATAAGGTGTCTTTCAAATATATTTAGACAAAATTTGTAAAAAAAATTCACATTTCCTACTACCCACGGATAGTAATAATAAACTCGCTTCCTACCCCAAGCGTACTGTTTACAGTAATTTCACCGTTATGCTTCTCTATAATCTTTGTACAAATAGCCAATCCAAGCCCGGTACCGACCCCTGAATTTTTCGTTGTAAATCCTGCCGTAAATATCTTGCCAAGCTGATTTCGGGGTATTCCGCAACCCGTATCTTTTATCTTTACAAACAATTTTCCATCGGAATAATCGGTACTTATCGTAATAGTTCCCTCACCCTCAATAGCCTGACATGCATTAACCAAAATATTCATAAACACCTGATTTAGCATGTTCGGAAAGCATTTAACCATCGGGATTTCACCGTAATTTTTGACAATATTAATCCTGTTCTTTGTTTCATGCCTGATAAGTTCGAGCGTCAAATCCAATTCTTTGTTAATATCTGCCTCTTGAAGTTCAGCCTCATCAAGTCTTACAAATTTTTTGAGCGAAGAAACAATATTGCTTATTCTCGAAACCGCTTCTTTATCAACATCATTTATATCGGTAAGCATTTCTTTCAATTCGGCATTATCTATTGAACCGAGCAGTTTTGCGACTATTGCATTATTTGATTTTATTGAAGCTACGGGAGTGTTAATTTCGTGAGCAACCCCTGCAATCAACTGACCTAAAGATGCCATTTTTTCGGAATTTATGAGTTGAACCTGTGTTTCTTTCAATTCTTTTAACGCACTTTTCAATTCTTTAACAGTCTGAACATTTTTTCTGTAAAGTTCTGCACGGACAATAGCGTTGGCTAATTGAAGCGAAACGGGTTCTAAAATTTCCAATTCTTCAGACAATTCACGTTTTTGATAACTAAGCAAAACTATGACTCCGTTTAGGTTTTGCATATGATGGACGGGAACGGTAATTTTCAAAACAGGTTGCCTGAATGGTTTTGCACCCAAATATTCGGTCATGGAATTACATACCGAAATCTCACGTACCGCAATAGTTTTCATTATATTTTCATCAAATTGAATTTTTGCGGGCATATTGGATTTTTTTTCGCCGTAAACTTCTTGAACCATAAAATAATCTTTTTCGGCTTTTGCATAATAAGCCTTGAATGTCCCGAACATAACCGACAATTCCTTTAGTGCCGACTGAATAATTTGCGACAGATCAAGACTTTCTCTTATATTGTTGGAAACTCTGTTTATCAGGGCAATTCTGATAGCCTGACTTTGCGCTTTTTGTTTAATTTTTTGTAAATCTTCGTTTTCGGCAAGAAGTTCGTCAATTTGTTTTTTGAGTTTTTCATTTTGTTTGCTTGTATCAGCAAGTGTATTTTGCGCGCTGACGTCAGTAAAAAATATAATTGTGTAATTTCCTTTTTTTATTGCTTGCAAATCGTAGAAAAAAATTTTATTCAATTCGGATTGATATGAAATTCGGGCAAAAAAATCTTCTTTAGACACAATCGCATGATAGATAGGAGAATAGATTTCGACATTTTCGGAATTTAAGGGGCAAATATCAAACCCCGAGTTGTGCGAAAATTTTTTAAGGTTTAAAAAATCCTTGAACCACCTTTTGAATGTGTGATTTCTGTAAACCACCTCATTTTTTTTGTTAATAATGATAACGGCATCACGAAACTGCCTGAAAAAATCAAACTTCTTCATAACATAATTATATTTAATTTAATAATATCGGGCAATTTGTTAAAATATACAAAAATTAAGCGCGGAATGACGTAAAGTATTTACTACCATGGATAATCAGGAGCGATTTTCCACCCATCATGCATTATTAATGCTCCGCAGTATAGACCTGCAAATCCTGTTGCGGTTTTTGAACAACCTTTATCACCGGATGTCAATGCTGTTCTTGAATTACCTTGACCATACATATATACTCCGCTTTTGTTAATATTACCATAAGAAATATTTACTGATGTTTTAGCTATCATAATATCAAATGCATCTTTACCTATTTTATTCGGTCCTTTTTTACCGTTCAAATCTATATAAATTTCACAAAACGTACCTCTCGGATAAAATCCTATAACACTGCCGTTTGCCAAAACCAAGCCGTAAGTTTTGTTTATTGATGCAGAAAAATAATCATTATCAACGATACCGTTTGGTCTTATATATTCATCTGCCCAGCATTCGTTTGATAAATATTTACATTCTTTTGCAACTTTTATATATGGTTTTAGATACTGTTCAAAAAATGCTTTTCCGTAGGTATATGCATTTGCATTAAAATTTGTATTCGGTATTTCCCAGGTTTCCAAAAGTTCGTTTTCTGTTTCCGACATTCTGACGGCTTGATAGAGAATACTGTAAGTTTCTTTCAGACGATTAACCGTTTCCTGCTTTTGATAATTTTTTATCAATGTCGGCAAAGTCACCGCCGAAACTACTCCGATAACACCAAGTGTTATTAAAACTTCCGCCAAAGTAAATGCTCTTTTCACAATTATTCCTCCATATTAAAATTCGTATTTTTTCTTAAATAAGAACTCTAATTATATATATACCATATTTTATTAGAAATTTCAAGATATTTTCAGAAATTTAATACGGTATATTATCAATTTTATTATTTTTATAATTTTTAAAAACGGAGACAATATGGATAATCTGCATTTATTTGGAAAAAGAATTAAGGAACTCAGAAAACAAAAAGGCATTACGCAGGAAAGATTAGCGGAAATTGTCGAGCTTGATGCAAAACAAATCGGAAATATTGAAACGGGGTCGGGGTTTACGACTATGAATACGCTTGAAAAATTTGCAAAAATATTTGAAGTCGATATTTCAGAATTATTTACGTTTGAGCATCAAAAACCGAGGGAAGAAATTATTTCAAAACTTATTCACCAAATTCAAAACGCAGATGATAAAGATTTAAAAATTATAAGTAAAATTATTAATTCAATTCTTAAATAAAAAACGACACCTTTACAAGGTGTCGTTTTCGTTATTTATAACTTACACATTAGCTAATTGTTTTGCTCTTTCAAGCTGCAATGTGCGGGTTGTGATATCGCAAACGCTTGAAGGTCCAAAGTATTGGATAGCACCGGGGAACAGATATCTGTCGTTCAATGCCCAGTCTTCTCTGTTTTCTTCCAACTGTTTGAATACAGGGCCGTCAAGTTTTACGAGTGCTTTTTGGATAACGGGTTTCATTTCACCGTGACGTTTTTCCATATTCATCATCATTGTAAGAGGAATACCGCCTGCAACCCATTCGCTTGCGGGCTGAGTAAGATTTCTTACTGATGACAAATATCCTGTCAAACCGAAATTAATCAGCGCAAATGCGTTGAAACCGAGCGAATAGCAATAATCAGCATCAAAGTTTGACGGGAATGCACATCTTCCTTCATATCCGAAGAAGTGAGATTGTGCAGAGAATTTGCCGACATATTGACCTTGAGATTTCAATTCGTTCAATCTTGAAGAAATCATTTCAATCAACAATTTTTCCGTTTCGATTTTGGAAACTTGAACGTTTCCGTGCGGGTCGCGATCTGCAAGCAGTTGAGCTTTGATAATTGCAGGGAGTGAATTGTAGACTTTTGCATTGTTGTCATCAAGTCTTTTTTCTACGATTGCAAATTTATCGTGCATGCTTGTTGCAGCCAAGAAACTCGAATCACTTTCGAGTTCTGCCATAATATCGTTTAAGTTTGAAATCATTGATTTCATTTCGGGAATAAATTCAATCAAACCTTCGGGAACGATTGCGATACCAAAGTTTTTACCCATGTCTGCGCGTTTTACGATAATGTCACACATATAATTTACGATTGATTCCAAAGACATTTTCTTTTCTTCAACTTCTTCGGAAATCAAAGTAATGTTGGGTTGGGTTTGCAAAGCTGCTTCCAACGCCACGTGAGAAGCACTTCTACCCATGATTTTGATAAAGTGCCAGTATTTTTTAGCGGAATTAGCATCACGTTGAATGTTTCCGATAAGTTCCGCATAAGTTTTTGTAGCCGTATCAAAACCGAACGAAATTTCAATTTGTTCGTTTTTCAAGTCACCGTCAATGGTTTTCGGACAGCCGATAACCTGAATGCCTGTGTTATTTTTCACAAACCATTCCGCCAAAAGTGCTGCGTTGGTGTTTGAGTCGTCACCGCCGATAATGACTACGGCAGAAATACCTAATTTTTGGCAAACTTTCAAAGATTCTTGGAATTGATCTTCCGTTTCAAGTTTTGTTCTGCCCGAACCTATAATGTCAAAACCGCCCGTATTTCTGTAAGCGTCCATAAATTCGTCCGTAAACTCAATATATTTTCCGTCAATAATACCCGACGGACCGCCCAAAAATCCGTAAAGTTTGTTTGCAGGGTTAGCTTGTTTGAGAGCGTCATAAAGCCCCGCAATAACGTTATGTCCTCCGGGAGCTTGACCGCCCGAAAGAATTACACCTACGTTTCTGACTTCCGATGAGCTTGAAGAACCTGTTGTTCTGAATGTTACGACAGGTTTTCCGTAAGTATTTTTGAACAATTCTTTAATCTGTTCCTGATCTCTGACCGATTGAGTAGCTGAACCTTCGGAGATTTCAAGGCTGTTAATACCGTTTGAAAGGCTTGAAGGGAGTTTCGGCTGATACTTCAATCTTTCGATTTGTAAGGGTGAAAGTTTTTCCATATTTTTCTTTCCTTATGTTATGTAGTACTCTTTACAGGCAATATTGTAACATAAACAAAAAATTATTTGGAGTTGGGTAGGTTTGGTAAGTTTGCTGAGTTTGATAAGTACGTATCAGGAAGTTATTCCCGTAAAGTACTTATCAAACTTACCTTACTTATCTTACTTATCAAACATTTACTTAATAATTGTATAAAAAAATGATTCCTCGGAACACTTTTTCAATATGTTACAAACCTCAAATTTATACTCATCTGCTTTTATTTCGTAATCTTTCGGCAGCAAATAAACCAAATCCCTTGCACGTGCAATAGCATCTTCCTCATCAATTCCTATAACAAGTACACCGGATTTTAAAACATCTTCGTGATTAACCCACGGATTTTTATGACCGAATGTTTCAAGTATAACTTTCGGGTGTTTTGGATTATATATTCTAAACTGAAATACATAACACATATCACCGCCAACATATTTTAATTCCGCATTATCCGTTCTTTCCGCCCAAATTTTATTCATCTCGGGTATAATGGTTTGATAAGGGAATTTTATAAAGTATTTAGTATTCAAAACCGCAAAAATTCCAACACTGATTAAAGAAACAAACAAAGCGGCATAAGCCCACTTTACAAAATATATAAATGTATCTTTATTAAATTTGACGGACAAAAAGTAAAATAACAAAATTCCCGAAAATCCGACCATTATACTTCCCCAAATTCCGGGTACTCTGCTTCCCGTAATCGCACCCATCAAACCCTGTGCGATTATCGGAACAACTCCGATTGAAAGTAAAAATATCCCGTCTGACTTGTTTTCATTTTTAAATCCTATATTTTTTGCCTGTAATGCCATTATCAAATATAGTGCCACACAGGGTAAAACCGCCAAAATCTGATCTCCGATAAATTTGACAGGATAAACAATATGACTTAATTTTACAAGTATTAAAGGCATATTGTGGGTTTCTGATTCTGTTCGCTCTATCATATATGTGAATGAGAAAAAGTCAGTATTAAAAAGCCAAATAACGTGCGGAAGAATAACGAGAGTTCCGACAAGTATTGCGATATACATTCCTTTGCGCTTGAACTGCTCCCTGTTTGCAAGCAATAAATATAAAAACATTCCAAAAAACAAAAATACAATCTGATACTTACCCAAAAATGCCAGCCCCGAAACCAAACCAAACAAGACCCAATCCTTGAGTCTGTTTTCTTTTACGGACTTATAAAAATAATACGCAACCATAGGAACTAAAGCCATTAAAATAACGTTGCAATTATAATTATCTAAATAAATACAATAAGAATAATAAAAACAAGCCTCTAAAATCATTACGGAACAAAATGCTTTTTCTTGTGAAACAAAAAATTTCGCAAGTTTATAGGTAAATATAAATCCTACAAGTATACAAATCTGCCCCAACAAATAAACCAAAATATCGTGTTGTCCGAACAAATTATAAAAACTTGACATTAACCAACCCGAAAGCGGAGGGTGCTTGTTCGTTCCAAAACTGATTAACTCACCCCAGACTATTGCCTCCATTGAATCTATTGATATCAAATTTCGCAAAAGCTGTATAACAGTCCAAAATATTGCATTCAAAATCAAGAATACATAAAATATACGTTTTTTATTAAGTTCCATAATTTTCTCCTAACCCGCAAACAACAAATCATTAAGATCAAATTTAAGAACTTTTGAAAATGCAATTAACTCTATATCCGTAACAAATCTTTTACCTGCCTCTATTCTCTGGACAGCATTCTTGTCAATGTCCAAACCCTCAATTTGCATCATAACGGCAAGCTCCCTTTGCGAAATTTTTATACTCTTTCGCAAATCAGCAATCAAACCTCCGCAAATATTGTTCTTACCGCTTTTTGTTTTGTTAATAAACATTATTATCCTATATTTGACATTTAGTGATTGTCATTTTTACTATTATTGAATAAGCATTCACGTTAAACGACATTCACTAAATGTCAATTTATAAGATAATCTTATTTACCAATAAAAAATACGGATTAACACAAAATTGTGCAAATCCGTATTTATTAAAATCGTTATTTATTTTTCGATAATTACATCATCTAAAAGTTGAATATTAATTTTGTCGCCGGCTTTTGCTTTATAGTAAAGCCCGGGTGTAAGCAGACCTGTGGCAGCACCGACTGCAAATCCGACGGGCATACCGATAGCAAAACCGCCGACAATAACCGCACCGGCAGCGATACCGATACCGCAGCCGGCAGCCGTACCGACAGCCATACCGCCGAGAGTAGAGCCGATGCCTTTTCCAATCGCATTAAGTTTACCTCTTGATAAAAAGTCTTTTTTCGCAAAAACTTTAGCTTTAATTTCTTTTTGCGTACCGTCAGGCAGTTCGATATATTTAAAATTCAGATAAACTTTTCCGCTGCGATTGAATGCTTTTGGCTTTTCGACATTGCTGATTTCGGCAATCAGTTTTGTTGATGCAGGCAAAACTTCCGTACCTTCTTTGGTATACAGACTTTCTGCCAAAATAAATTCGACTCTGTCACCGACTTTTGCATATTTGCTGTTAAATTCCTGCCCGAAAGTAACGGGGAGGGTGTTATAAGAAACGATTTCGGTTTTCTCAACAGATGCGTTTATTACATCAGTCGGTGTTTGTTTTTCGAGTTTTTTGGGTAATTTTAAATGTTCAACGTTCACTGCTTGAGCGTTTTCAGCTTCAATCGCCAAAACGGGAACCGCCATATTTATAAACAAAGCACATAACGCAATCGCTATAATTTTTTTCATAATCCAAGCTCCTTTTTCTTAGAATATTAACATATTTATGACTAAATGTAAACTATTATTTTTAAATAAAGCGTATTTGTAAATTGAGTTTTATATAGTTTTTACCGTTTTCTTGGTATATTGTACCAAAACCATGTCTTTTGGCATCAGGGGTTTCAAGTTTTGTGTTCTTAAACAAATAATCTCTAAATTCATTTCTGTTGTATATGTGATAACAAAGAACCTCACCATCTTCTTTTACAATTATATGACCGCCTGTTGCCTGAAACCTTCCGTCCCAAGGTTTTGCCGCAGTCATGCCCAATGCACAATCCGTTAAAAATGTTTTAATTTTATGCTCATAGTACTTTTGTTCCGAAGTCAGGTCAAACCCGCAGGGATTTTTTTCTCTTACAAGCGGTGTCAATTCTGATATCGTTCTTCCTTTACCTGAAAAATACAGTAAAATATATTCTGCTAATATTTCAGGCATTTTTGTATCTATCATTTGCAAATTAGACCGACAAGACTTGTGTTCCAATTTTGAAAATTTTATTTCACAACCTGTTTCATATATTGCATTGACTCGTTCTCTTAACTTTGCGAATTTTGAATTTATAGCATTAATTCTATCAGCCTGTGCTTTTGTCATGTTCCCGATAATCTCATAAGTGAAATTTGTTGAAGTTCCGGAATTGAATAATGTTGGTGGCATACCCAAGTCAGATTTTATACTGAAACCAAAAAGTTCGTTTTTAAATGTTTTACAATCATGCAACACAAGAGTAATGTCGCTTTTTTCGATAGCAGTGGCTTTGACTTTTGTGCATTTAATAACATCCATAAATTCTTCAATAACCGGTATTGCAAAAGCACCGCTTCCTTTTTTAATCTCATCAATCAATATCTGTGCTTTCGTTTCAAATTCTGCAGCAGGTAACCCCAATAAAATATTTTTTGAATCATCTGTAATCTTTATATTTATATCATCTTTTACATAATGTTTTACTTTATCATCTTCTTTTCTCAAAATTTCAATTAAAGGATAATATAAATTATCTATTTTATTTAAATCTGCATCCGCTGCATAAAGAATTCCGTCTCCCAATAATTTTAGGAAAACATACAGTTCACTCCATTCCCCTTTGTTTTGTTTAATCATATTACTCCTTAATAATTTTTTCTATTAAATTCTTTGCGGTAGCTTGAATTGCAGGAATTGCAACGGAATTGCCGAATTGTTTGTAAGCACTTACATCTGCAACTTCAATTTTGAAATTATCGGGAAATCCTTGTAAACGAGCCCATTCTCTCGGGGTCATTCTGCGAATGCCTACTCTGTTTACTTCTCCTTTAATATGCGTAACAGGTGTAAAATCTTTTAATCTTTTGTCTACTATAAGATTTCTTTCTCTGCCCATACCCCCTGTTACTATGGTATTTGAAACGCCGTCCAAGTCTTTTATTTCATAACCGAAACCGTTGCCTTTGGCTTCATTTCTTGCTTTATGTTTTTCCAAACATTCAAGATATGTAGTAGATAAGTAATATTTGGCGGAAACGGGTTTCTTTTCCATAATATCTCTTATTGTTTTTGTTGTATCTGTCGGTTCGGGATATGAAAAGTTTTCCTCTTTTATACCTAAATCTGGTCTGAAGCCGACTATAAAAATTCTTTCTCTGTTTTGCGGAACGCCAAAATTCTTTGCATTCATAATTTGCGGTTCGGGAACAATATACCCCAAATCATTTCTTAAAACATTTAATATGGTTGCAAGGGTTTTACCTCCTCTATGGTTTGTTAAACCTTTTACGTTTTCCAAGAAAAATGCTTTTGGTTGTTTGGCTTTAATTATTCTTGCAACATCAAAAAATAATGTACCTCTCGTGTCTTTAAACCCACCTCTTTTGCCTGCAATAGAAAATGCTTGGCACGGAAATCCGGCAACCAAAATATCATGATCAGGAATATCATTTTCATTTATTTTGGTAATATCTCCCTCAGGAATATCTCCAAAATTAATCGCATAAGTTTTTTGTGCCTGTTCGTCAATTTCCGAACTAAAAACACACTTACCGCCTAAATTTTGAAAGGCTATGCGCATTCCGCCAATTCCTGCAAACAAATCAATGAAAGTAAACTTTATGTTTTCTTGTGCAGGAAACGGAATATCTCCGTTGGAAAGCATTTTTTTGAATAACAATATTTGTCCCGAACTCAAATCTTTTTCTTTATTTTCTTTTTCTACAAAATTTACACTCATAGAACACCTATTGCTTTTTCGATTTTATTTACACATTTATCCAAGTTTTTCCGAATATCTTTGCCCCAAAATCTTAGGACTTTCCACCCTTGTTCTTTCAGAATTTTATTAACCGTTTTATCCCTTTTAATATTACCTTCAATCTTTTTAATCCAAAATTCTTTGTTTGATTTTATATCATTTTTACGGACTTCCCAGTTATATCCATGCCAAAATTCACTGTCACAAAAAATTACTGTTTTATATTTTGACAAAACAATATCAGGTTTCCCCTCAAGTTTTGTATAATTTTTTCTGTATCGATACCCCTTATTCCAAAGTGCAGACCTTAACATAATTTCTATTTGACTGTCTTTATTTTTGACAGCCTGCATGTTCTTATGTCTTTGTTCTTTCGTAAGTCTGTCCATAAAACAATAAATTCGGAGAGGGAGGGATTCGAACCCTCGGTGGAGTCACCCCCACAACGACTTTCGAGATCGTCACCTTAAACCGCTCGGACACCTCTCCATATTTCTTATTATATCACAAAAAATTTTATATCAAATCTTTATGATGAAAACTTTTTTCACCGCTCGCGTAATCACCGACTATATGACCGTTTCCGACAAGTTTATATTTATAAATAGTCAGCCCTTCAAGCCCCACAGGTCCTCTTGCGTGCGTTTTATTAGTCGAAATCCCGACTTCCGCCCCAAAACCGTAGCGAAATCCGTCCGCAAACCTTGTCGAAGCATTAAAATAAACGCCCGCAGAATCAACCTCGTTCATAAATCTTTCGGCGTTTTCAACATTTTGGGTAATTATTCCGTCCGTATGCCCGGAACCGTAAGTATTTATATGTTTTATCGCTTCATCAAGATTTTTTACCGTCTTAAATGCCAAAATCTTGTCACCGTACTCAAATGCCCAACTGTCAGGGTTATTGACAAGTTGAATTTCCGATAATTCCAATGCTGCAAGCAAATTATCAATCTTTGGGAATTTTTCGTGAATCAAAAGTGTTTCAACAGAATTACAAGCACTCGGATATTGGGTTTTTGCATCTGTTACAACTCTTATTGCCATATCCAAATCCGCGCTTTCATCAACAAAAATATGACAAATTCCGTCTGCATGACCTAAAACGGGGATTTTTGTATTTTCTTTAATAAATTTAACCAATTTGTTTCCGCCGCGCGGAATTATCAAATTTATGTATTTATCGCATTCAAGCATTTGCGCAACATCTTCGTGTGTAAATACCTGTTGTACAACATTTTTTGGAAAATCTTCAACTTCATCAAGTGCTGAATTTATTATTGAAAGAATTTTTTTATTTGTATTAACGGATTCTTTTCCGCCTTTCAAAATCACCGCATTTGCGGATTTTATCGCAAGTGACGAAATCTGTGCGATTACATCAGGTCTTGCCTCAAAAATTATACCCAAAACTCCAATAGGACAAGAAACTTTGTAAAGTGTCAAATCTTTGTCAAGTTCGCGAACGAGCAGTTTTTTATTAACGGGATCGTCGAGTTTTGCGATATCTCTGATACCCTGAATCATATCGCGCATTTTGTTTTCGTCAAGTTTAAGCCTGTTATAAACCGATTTTTTCAAATCTCCCGTTTGAACAAGTTTTTCGGCATTTTCTAAATCAATTTTGTTAGCCTCAAAAATTTCTGCTTTGTGTTGTTCGATTTTTTCGGCAATCTTATTTAATGCCGAATTTTTTATTTCGGTATCAACAGATGCAATCTTTAATGATGCCTCTTTTGCATTTTTCGCGATTTGTAAAAAACTTTCCATCTTGTTTCTCCAAAGCAACTATAACAAAATCGTAAAAATACATCAAGAATTAAATTTATAATAAAATATTATCTTCTCACGCACCTGACGTAACCTTTATAGCTCGTGACCAAGTATGCGTCACGATTACTGGAATGAAAGGATTGAGCCCAGCCTAAACCGGAACCAACCACTGACCCGGACCAGTAGCCACCGTTCGTTATGCCAAGGAGGTTGCCCGCCATAGCCATTAAGGTAAGTTCATCCCTGTCGGGCATACGGTAGTCTTTGCCAAACTGCTCGTCACACATTTTTGGTGAGTTGGCAAAAGTGGTTGTAGTACGCGCCCCGCCACGATTTGCTGAACTGTAATCATAATCCGCAGGTAACACTGCCACTGCCCGTGTTTCTTCATTTGGATAAAACACACCGACAAGTCCTATGTCTTTTCCGACAACATTTGGTCCTCTTTGTCCGTTCATATCATATATCGCAAAAAAACACATGTGATTTACAGTAGCATAATGATCAAGATAATTTGTTTTATTTTTTAAATCTGATTCACATGCTCCGTTGTAGAATAAATTAACCGAATATCCGTTACTTGTTACAAAACCGTAACTGTTTTTATCAACGTAGGCTATTGTTTCATTTGAACCGTTGTTAAATACGCTATTTGCCGTTTGTCCTTTCATTTTGGTCGGCATGCTCATTGTTGTTTTGCCGTCTGTTTTGTAAAATGTACTCGGCAGACCGCAGTCCGTTAAATGTTCGCTATCGCACATTTTTGCGATAGATAATTTTTTGGAAAGTCTTTCTTTTACAAAATTTTCGGCATCAGTTGCGCCGTTCAAATCACCTTCGATTGCGAGCAATTTCCCTGCTTCGCCGATTGAGTTTAATACTTTTCTTTTTGCGTTGTCGTATGAGTGATACTTAATATTGTTTATAATTGTCGGCATTGTCATGGCTGCAACGACGCCGATAATGCCGAGGGTGATAAGGACTTCGGCAAGGGTAAAACCGAATTTTCTACCTCGCCCCAACGGGGAGAGGACTGTTTTCGACTTGCGCGGAACGCGAAAGTCTGAAAACAGGGTGAGGGGTTTTATTATCCTAACAACATTGCGACTTTGTTCTATTACCTCACCCGAATTGCTAAGCTCATTCTTCGCTAAGCAATTCTTCCCTCCCCCATGGGACTCTGCCGAACAAAACGATTGATAATCGTTTTGTGAGAGGCTTTTCTTAACGAGAACTT
>CADBNI010000020.1 GCA_902795965.1 uncultured bacterium | reverse complement strand
TCGCATTAAATGTGCCTACGGTTGATTGCTTAATAATTTGCAATTATTTCGCAATCAAACCTTCGCACTCTGCTCACAGGTCGCTCCTCGTCGCGTTAGGCTTTGCCTACGCTCCTTTCCTCTCCCTCAAGGGGCGAGGAAGATAGTTAAATTTTTAAATTTGAGTGGATTACCCGTGGTAAAAATCCTACATTAGCTTGATTTAAAATTTGCACCAAAATAATAAAATATAATCGGAAAAGTGAGGTAGATTATGAAATGGATTATTATTTTGCTTGCGATTGCGGCAGGTGTTTGGGCTTATTACAACGTTGATTTTTCTAACCTAAACAAAGAAAACACAACAAACACAATCAAGCAGGAAAAAACTCTAAAGAAATTCTTTGATGCCGACAATCAAAACAAACAGGAAACCAAAGAAGTTCTTGAACAATTTTAACAAAAGAAAAGACCGATTATATCGGTCTTTTTTCAACTATTCCTAAATTTCCTGATTTTCCTTGTTTTCCTATTTTCCAACGACTAAGCTATAAAGTTTGTTCCGAACCTGCTCGCACCGTGAAAAAACGATTGTTTCATCATCTCCACGAGAGTCTTTTTGATTACGTGCCGATTATTCAAATCAACCGCACTCAATGCCTCGGATGTTTCCTTATATGTGTCCGTAATTGTATTCGAAAATAACAACATAGTTGCCATCATAAACCTCTCTTTATCTTCTCTTTTAACCTCTTGTATTTATATAAAAAATTTTTGCAAAAAATTATTGACTTTTTATATTCAATTTATATAAAATTCGTTACAAAAGTTAATATTAGCTAAAGATTTTTATATTAAATTCCGTCTATATAAAAGAATTAAAGTAAATATTGCAGTCATTCTGAGGCTGATAAGTTTTGAGATTCTTCGCTACGCTCAGAATGACAAACAGCCGAAGAATCTCATAAAAATATTTAAAAAAATTAGAAAGGAGAAAGTTAATGGCTGATATGAACATTACGGGGAATGTGAATGTAGATTTAACCAAATGGAAAAAACTCACACCTCAGGAAATATTAAGAGAACAAGGCAAGGGTGAAGAAGAAATTCCTGCCGAGATTGTTGCGTGGGCGCAGCAAATGGCTGCATTTGCAAAAATTCCCGATGACGTAACTTATGAACGTGTTGACGGTGATGTAGGGATTGATGCATTGGATAAATTAGGAATTGAAGATGAAGAACCCCCCGTAGGGCAGCCTCAAAATGCTCAAGAGGGTGTCGAACCCGAAGAACCTGATGCGGTAAGAGAACCGGGACAAACTGAAGAAGATCAACCGCCCGAAGAAGAAGTTATTCCGGGTAATGCAAGTGATATAAGACCGAATGATGAAAACGAAGATGTTGACAATCCGGAAAATGACGATTTTTCGCTTGCGGATACGGATTTAACAACAGATCCGAATGAAATTAGAAAACGTAAAGAACGAAAAGGTATTCAATAAATTATATTTTTTATATGTGGGGGCTTTGCGCCCCCACACCCCGCACTCCATTTCTTTCTCTTTGTTTTTGGGCGAGGCAAAGAGAAAGAAATAGAGGAAAGAAAGAGAAACCGCGCCATAACCGTTTAATCACCACTAAACTCAACTTGAGGCGGACAAACTCACTCAACGTCACCCTGAACTTGTTTCAGGGTCTATCAATGCTTATCGTTCAGACAGTGTCCGCCTTTGTTGCTGTTTCGTTAAGTGGTGATTATTTGAAGTTACGTGCGCTACGCGCACATAAAAATATATATAAGAAATTTATAAATTTCTCAATGATAAAATTGCTTTTTCAATATCTTCCGATTTATAAATATAATTCCCTGCGACAAGGCAGTTTGCGCCGTAAGATTTACAGATTTTTGCGGTTTCGGCATTTATTCCGCCGTCAACCTGAATGATAAGGTTTTTATAGTTATGAGATTCTTCGGCTTCTGTCATCTTGAGCGAAGCGAAAGAGCTCATAATATTTTTCGCCTCAGAATGACAATGTGTATATTCACTAATTATTTTTATTTTTTCCGCACAATCTTCCATAAACTTTTGACCGCCAAATCCCGGTTCAACCGTCATTACAAGAACCATATCCAAATCGCTAAGATACGGAAAAACAACATCTGCGGGAGTTTTCGGCTTTATCGACATGCCCGCTTTTATGCCAAAACCATGGATTGCTGAAATAATTTGATTAATAGAGGGCAGGGCGGATGTATGGAGGTATGGAGGTATAGAGGTATAGCTATTATCAGATTGTTGTTTTTGTTGCATTTCACCTAAATCACGCTCATTAAACAGCCTGCCCTCCTGACTTCCTGCCTTCTTGTCTTCCGTTACCGCTTCATAATGAAAAGTAATTATATCCGCACCCGCCCTCGCAAACGGTTCAACATAATTTTCGGGGTTTTCTATCATCAAATGTACATCAAGCGGAAGTTTTGTAACCTTCTTGAGTGATGCAACAACGGGAACGCCAATCGTAATATTCGGCACAAAATGACCGTCCATAACATCAACGTGAAGCCAATCGGCACCTGCTTTTTCAGCACGTTTAACGTCACGCTCAAGGTTTGCAAAATCAGCCGATAGTATCGAAGGGGAAATTATTGTCATTTTATAACTCCCAAAATTTTACATGCTTCATAAGCGGCATGCTGCTCTGCGTCTTTTTTTGATTTACCTTCACCCGTCGCTACAACTTTATCTTGATACGAAACCTCAACCTTAAATATCTTTTTGTGCGCAGGCCCTGTTTGACTTACAAGGTTGTATACGGGAGTTTTTTTGTCAACGGATTGAGTGTATTCCTGTAAAATCGCCTTAGCATTATATTTTTCAAAATTTCCGTCAACTTCCTCAATATATGGGGTCAAAGCATTTTCCAAAAATTTCTTTAAATCTTCAATTTTTCCGTCAAGATAATAAGCACCCAAAATTGCCTCAAAAGCACAGGCGCATACGGATTCAAGATTTGCCGTACCCAATTTTGCCTCATGTTTTGCAAGTATAATGTGTTCACAGAGTCCGATTTCGTGGGCAATTTTTGACAATGTACTGTCAGAAACAACGATTGAACGGATTTTTGAGAGATTTCCCTCCGTATATTCAGGATATTTTTTGTAAAGAATTTCGGAGGTTAAGAGTTTCAAAACCGCATCACCCAAAAATTCAAGACGCTCATAGTTCTCATAATACGGCAATTCCTGTTCTTGAGTGAATGAAGGATGTGTCAATGCCCGCTTAAAATTTTCGGAATTGTCAATTTTTATACCGTAAATTTTCTCAAGTTCCTTCATAAAAGTCCTTTTATGTAATTTATAATATCATTTGAGAAAACAAAATATTTGCAGAAATAATACATAACAGGGATTGTAAAAATAAAACTGTCCGTTCTGTCCAAAAATCCGCCATGACCGGGGAGCGAGTTGCCCGAATCCTTGACGCCTGCATCACGCTTTATGAGAGATTCGCAAAGATCGCCTATTTGTGCAAATGCCGTACAAATTAACCCTGCAAAAAACGCAACGTACCAATGAATTTCAACGATAAAGAAATTAATAACCGCCCATATTACCATAGCACCAATAATTGCGCTGATTATTCCGCCTATTGAACCTTCTATTGTTTTATTCGGGCTTATGACGGGTGCAAGTTTGTGTTTGCCAAACCTTGTTCCGGCATAATAACAACCGACATCGGTTAAAAGTATTGCGGTAAACATCATTACGACAAATCCGAGTCCGTCATTGTATTGAGCCGAATTTATATTTCTTAAAAGCAAAAGGTGGAGCGGAAAGTAACCGCAATATACAAACCCCAATATTGTGGTTGCAACATTTGCGATATACGGCTGCCGTCCTCTGAAAAGCACCCACAAAAATGCCGCAAGAGTACAAAATACCAAGGCTCCCGCAACATACTCTTTTCTGTCAAAAAACATTATGAGAGCCAAAATTGCTTCCGAAGCTATGATGATTTTAAGACTCGGATAAAAACCTTTATGCTCCAAGATTTTTACATATTCTTTTGAAGCCGTAAAAACAATCGCCAAAATTAAGAATAGCAGGGCAATTCCACCGTATATAATACAGTACATTGTAATTGTACCCATTATAAATCCCGTAAGCATTCTTGTTGCGTTTTTATTCAAGCCTTTTACTTCATCCATTATACGGTCATAACCTCTTTTTCTTTGTCTGCAACAGCTTTATCAATAATTCCCGTATATTTGTCGGTTAATTTTTGAATTTTATCCTGATTATCTTTAACTGTATCTTCGGGAAGATTTTCATTCTTTTCGATTTTTTTCAAATCATCTGTCATATCTCTGCGAATATTTCTGACTGCAACTTTTGAATCTTCACCCAATTTTTTAACTTCCTTAGCGGATTCGCGACGTCTTTCTTCCGTCAAAGGCGGGAACGGAAGTCTTATACAAATACCGTCGCTGTTCGGTGTAATACCGATTTCAGCTTTGATAATCGCTTTTTCGATTTCTTTCAAAATAGATTTGTCATAAGGCGTGATTACGAGAGTTGTACCTTCTTGAACCGTCACCTGTGACATTTGTCTTAAAGGAGTAGGAGCTCCATAGTAATCTACCAAAACTTTATCCAAAATCAAAGGATTAGCTCTGCCCGAGCGGATTGAGCCAAATTCCTTGTGAAGCTGGTTAACAGCTTTTTCCATTTTTTCTTCGCCGAATAAAAATAATTCATCCAAACTTTCAGACATATTAACCTCTTTCTTTACTTATATATGTTCCGATTTCTTTTCCGTCAAGAATATCCCTGATACCGTCACGTTGTTCAAAATCAAATACAACAATCGGTATATCGTTTTGTTTGCATAACGCACAGGCCGAAGTATCCATTACTTTCAATCCGTTAATAATGATATCGTCATAAGTGATTTTGTCTAATTTTTTTGCATTCGGGTTTGTTTTCGGATCGTCCGTATAAACTCCGTCTACCCCGTTTTTTGCCATAAGCATTGCCTGAGCGTCAATTTCCGATGCTCTGAGTGCAGCTGCCGTATCGGTTGTAAAAAATGGATTTCCCGTACCTGCGGCAAATATAACAACTCTGCCCTTTTCAAGGTGTCTGATTGCTCGGTGCCTGATATAGGGTTCGGCAATCTGATTCATCGCGATTGCACTTTGAACACGGCATGGAATACCTTTTTGATTGAGTGCGCTTTGAAGTGCTATTGCATTCATAACTGTGGCAAGCATACCGACATAGTCGCCTGAAGCCTGATCCATACCCAATTTTGCACTGTTTTTCATTCCTCGGAAAATGTTTCCTCCGCCGACAACAACAGCAATTTCTGCTCCTGCTTCACGTGCTTTTTGAATTTCTTCGGCAATCATTCTGACGGGATTTTGGTCAATCCCGAATTGCTGTTCTCCCAATAAAGCCTCACCGCTAATCTTTAATAAAATTCTCTTATATTTCATACAGAATACCTTTTTCTTTATAATAGCGCAAAAAAGTATATTGTAAAGAAATTTCCGAAGATTATTTTCTAAATCCGTAATCTTTTGAAACCGTTCTTCCTATTGATTTAATTTTTCCTTCAATACAGCCTCTGCATTTTGTCGGGCTGTCATTTATGCAAATTTTATCGGGGTAAATTTCATATTTTGCCCTGTATTCGGAACTTGTAACATTTGGCATAACAACGTTTGCACCGCTTTGAAGCGCGATAATCCTTCCGTTTGGGTTTATCGTTTCCATTGCGGTTGTTGCTGGAATATTGATATTTTTAAGTAAAATCCTTGTGAGTGCCATGACTTTTAGGGCAAGCGTAAAACTTCCGTTAGGAACATCTTTCAGCGGGGTTTGAGGGTGTGAAATAAAAGGTCCTATACCAACCATATCCGCATTTATTTTTTCAAAAAACAAAATATCGTCCGCAAGAGATGATATCGTCTGTTCGGGAAGTCCTACAAGACAACCCGTTCCGACTTCATATCCCAATTCTCTCAAATCTTTTAAACATCTCAATCTGTTATCAAAATCCATATTCGGGTGCATTTTTTTATAGAGATTTCTGTCAGTCGTCTCAATTCGTATTAAATACCTGTCCGCTCCCGCATCTTTATACGCTTTGTAATCGTCCGTCGATTTTTCACCAATACTCAAAGTCAGCGCAACATCAAATTCTTTAATCCGCTTTATAATGTTGCACATAACTTCTCGGGTGTAAAATTCATCTTCTCCCGATTGCAAAACTATTGTTTTGTAACCCAATTCAACAGCTTTTTCCGCCAAAGATATTATATCGTCAGGCAAAATCCTATATCTTTCGATTGTTTTATTTTTCGATTGAAGTCCGCAGTATTTGCAGTTATTTTTACAAATATTCGAAAATTCGATAAGTCCGCGCAAATGAACCTCATCACCGACATATTTTTTGCGAATTTCATCTGCAAGTTTAAAAACCCTGTCATTTTGTCCGTCGTCTTTTAATATATCAATAATTTCTGATTTCGATAAATTCATCATCAAAATTATAACACAATCTTTTTATCGTATAATTATCAAGTGATAAGAAATTCGATTAATTCATTTTTACAAAACAAAAATACCGCAATGTTTTTGACAGCATTGATATTTATGGCGGGAATTTTGGGATATTTTAACGATAATGCACTTTGGTTGTCGGGTATTTTCAGCGTTATAGCAATTATTCTTATTGTGAGGAATTTGGTTTCGCTTAAATATATTTTGTTTGCGGTGTTTATATTCTATTTAGGATTTTTTAATGCATATTTCAGAATTCATACAACAGATGAGCTTGTACCTTATGCGGGCGAAAAAGTAACCTTAAAGGGGCAGATTGTTTCTATCCCGAATTCCAACATAAAAGAAAAGACGAAATTTTTCTTTAAAGTTTATGAAGCGGACAACACAAAAGTATCGGGTAAAACTCTTGTTACGGTTGCATCTGAAGATAAAGATTTCTCGGAATTTCAAACAGGTGATTTTTATGAAGTTTACGGAAGTTTGAAACTTCCTTTTAAGGCCGGTAATCCTTCGCAGTTTGATTACGGAAAATATTTAAAAAATTTTGACACTTTTACGGTGTTTTATGCTGATAAAGAAAACTTTAAACCTTTACAAAATAAAATGACTTTCAAATGGAAGTTATTGCGAAAATTAAATGTTATTCGTGACGGGATTATCGAGGTTCATTCAAGGCATTTAGGATCTCCAAATCTTGAAATACTCGGCGGGATTGTTTTTGGTGATGATGCGATAGCCCCTCCCGATTATATAAAAGCCTCTTTTGTAAATTCGGGACTTTTGCACATACTTGCCGCATCGGGAATGAATGTTGCGTTTATTTACGGATTTTGGTTCTTTTTACTTTTCAGATTAAAAGTTCCGTATAAGATGATAGTAATCTCAGGTATGGGCTTGATTGTAATTTATACTTTTATGACGGGGCTTGGTGCATCAGTTATTCGTGCGGCTCTTATGTTGATTTTAATTTTGGCGGGAAAACTCATTGACAGAGATGCACACAGCGTATCTTTACTTGCATTTGTGGCAACCGTAATGCTTTTATATAATCCCGCATTTATTAATGATGTAGGATTTCAGCTTTCATTTATAGTAACTTTCGGATTGTTAACCACCGCAAGTGTAATTTTTGAAAGAGTGCAGACATCTAAATTTGGGAATTATGTTTTGAGTGCTTTATTAGTGCCGATTGTTGCACAAGTTTGGGTAGCTCCGATACAGATGTTCTATTTTAATACATTCAGTACTTATTCGATTTTTGCAAATATATTGAGTGTTCCGTTTTTAAGTGTTGTGAGTTTTGGCGGATTTTTAAGTTCGATTGTTGCGATATTTTCTCCGTTAACCGATAAAGTATGTTTTGTTCTTGATTTTGTTTTGAATTACGTTTTGGATATAATTGTTTTTATTTCAAATTATTTTGCGGGATTGTCAAATTCTTTGCTGACGACACCGCACCCGAATTTAATTCAGATTGCTCTATATTATCTGATTATATTGCTTATTACGTTGTCATTAAAAGTGGGATTAAGTAAAAAGATTGTTGCATTTGGAATTTTATCGGCAATATTTTTGTGGCTTTCAATGATAAATGTTGTTCCGCATGATTTGGAGATTATTGCGTTTGATGTTCAAAATGCGGATTGTTTCCTAATCAAAACTCCCGAAAACAAATACTTTATTATTGATACGGGTCGCGCGGGATTTCGCGGAAGTAAAGCTCAAGCAAACTCAATTATCATAAAATATCTGAAAGATCGCGGTATAAAAGATATTGAAGGAATGATTATAACCCACTTTGACAACGACCATTCGGGGGGAGCTTCGGATATTATGAAAAACTTCAGAGTTCACAATGTTTATCTCAATTCTTATTCCGATAAAACAATGACTTCCGTCAATATCTATAAAACCCTCAAGGATAAAAATATTCCCTCATATATTCCGAAAAATAATACGATTATCTACACAGAATCCGATTTTAATTTAAAAACATATTTCGCTTCTCATAATGCGGATAACGAAAAATCAATCATAACCCTTTTGAGTTACAAAGATTTTGATATGATATTTACGGGTGATGCGGGTATAAAGGCTTTTGAAGATTTAAAACAAAATATTCCGCATAATATAGAAATTTTTAAAGTCGGTCATCATGGTGGGTCTAATGTCGTAAATTCTGCCATGCTCGATTATATGAATACAAAAGTTTCGATAATCTCAACAGGTCCGAACGCTTTCGGACACCCGAGCAAAGGAACGCTTGATATTTTGCGCAAAACCGATATTTACAGAACCGACAGGCATAATTCGATAGAGATTAAATCCGACGGGAATAATTATGATGTATTCTTATACAACCCCGAAAAACATAAGTATATTCTTGCAAAGCATTATATTTCAAAATAGATTTTAATAAATCTGACATAAAACAATATCTATTTGTGTCTGAGACACGTAACTTACTATAATCACCACTTAACGAAACAACAACAAAGCGAATTTTGTTTGAGCGGTAAATATATAAGATTCTGAAACAAGTTCAGAATGACATATAGCGAGTTAATTCGCTTTTGGTTGAGTTTAGTGGTGATTAAGCGGTTATGGCGCGGTTTTTCTTTCTTATCCAATATTCTTTCTTTTTGCCTCGCCCAAAATCAAAAAGAAAGAATATTGGTGCGGGGTGTGGGGACGCACAGTTCCCACATATATGAAGGTCAAATATCAAATATTATTTATAAATCAATATAGTGCGAAGCACTATAAAACTCAATCCATTTGGGAATAAACTTTCTTTATTTCCTGAATATCTTGCCACATAAGCCATTTAGGGCTGCCTTTTTCTCTGGAATCATTTCTTAAAAGATATGACGGGTGGAAAATCGGCATCATTTTTGAATTGTTCGGGCCTGCGTACCATTTACCGCGAATTTTTGTTATCCCTTGTGTCGTTCCCAAAATTGACTGAACGGCAACACGACCGCATAACAATATTATACGCGGTTTTAAAATCTCTATTTGTGCGTCCAAATATTCACGACAAGCCTCTTTTTCTTCGGGTAAAGGATCGCGGTTGTCGGGCGGACGGCATTTTAGTGTATTACAAATATAAACATCTTTTTGCCTCGATAAACCAACTGAGGCAAAAATTTTATCCAAAAGCTGTCCCGCTTTCCCGACAAAAGGTTCGCCTTTTTGATCTTCATAGTATCCGGGAGCTTCTCCTATAAGCATAAGTTTGTGATTAGGTACGCCTGCCGAAAAGACAGTATTTGTCCTCGTCTTGCCTAACGGACATTTTTGACAGGAAAGACATTTTTTGTATACGTTGTTTAATTGTTCTTTTTCATTGTCGGTTGCTTCATACATATTCACGGTTCCAATATTGAGATAACGGCATTATCAAGATTGAGATATTTTCTGACCGTATTTTCAATATCTTCAACGGTAATTGAATCAAGGTCGTTTAAATATTCTTCTATGAGTTTTAAATCCTCACAAACCGTCATATAATACCCAATTGTTTCTCCGATATCGGAAACCGTTTCCGCACCATCGGCAAATCTTGATTTAATTTTCTTTTTAGCTTTCGCCAGTTCTTCTTCGGTAATTTTGTTTGTCAAAAGTCCTGAAATTTCACCCTTAACAAGTTCTAATGCGATATCACGTTTTTCGGGTTTAAAATTAGCTTGTACAAAGAAATTGTTACCGTCTTTAAATTGGTAATGCTCGGCATTAGCCATATTAAAAATCGGTTCCGACTGTTTTTCAATCAGGTTTTGATACATTCTTGAGCTTGTACCTTCACCTAAAATGATACTTATAATATCAAGTTCGATATTTTCCTTGAGCTGACTTGCTTTAGGGCCTAAATACCCTATCATAAGATAAGATGTATTTACTTTTCCTTTTTGCTCGATAAAAACGGTTTTGTCAGTCGGCAAATCAATTTCATTTATGCGTTTGGGAGCATTTTTTCTGCCTTTAAAATCAAATTCCTTTTCAACCTTTTTCAAAATTTCTTCTTTATCATAATCCCCGACTATAATTGTAGTCATATTTTCGGGAGAGTAGAAAGTTTTGTAGTAATTCATAATTTCGTTTTGAGTTACTTGAGAAATTATTTCGGGAGTACCTATTACATCACGTTTGTAAGGATGTTTTTTGTACATATTAAAGTTGCAGGCATTATAAACTTTTGTCCAGTTTTGGTCTTTGCGCATTCTTATTTCTTCGATAACAACGTGACGTTCCCGTTTGTCCGTAACTTTCGGATTATTCAGGTCAAACGGAGCTCCGATTTCTTCTTCGGGCAAAATCGGATCAAGCATCATATCCGCATGAAGTTCTATTGCAAGGTTTAAGTCTTTGCAATTTTCACCTTTCGGTAAAGTTACGTAATAAAAAGTGTAATCTTTCCACGTTGCAGCATTAACGATTGCCCCTTTTGCTTCAAGAGTTCTGTCAAATTCGCCCGCTTTGTGCTTGTGCGTACCTTTGAACATAAGGTGTTCCAAAAAATGGGAAATCCCGTTGTTTGTGTCATCTTCGTTTATTGAACCCGTTTTTACCCATGTACTGACGTTCACAAGTTCACCTTCTTTGTGGGCTAAAACTATTTTATGTCCGTTTTCTCTTTCGTAAATTTCTACATCTTCCGTTAAATAAGGATATTTGACTAATGTTTTTTTCATATAAAACCTCTCAAATTGATTATACACTAAAAAAACTTTTCGGTTATAATAAATGTATGGATATGATAAATCGTTTAAAGGGTAAGGTTGTGGTTTCGGTTCAGGCAATGCCCTCCGAGCCTTTGTATTTGGAAAAATGTATGGTTGCAATGATGAAATCCGTTATAAAAGGCGGTGCGGGAGCATTGCGAGTTGCGGGCGCAAGAGATGTCAAAAATGCAAAGCATCTGTTTGATGTTCCCGTAATTGGACTTACAAAACCTGATGTAATCCCTGCAAATTGGCAGGAAATTGTTTATATTACACCTACCATAAACGAAGTTATCGAACTTGTTCAGGCGGGAGCGGATATTATTGCGTTTGACGGTACTATGAGAGAAAGACCTAACGGTGAAAAACTTGAAAATATTATAAAATATATTAAAATTCACAAAAGAATTTCAATGGCCGATATTTCGACTTTGGAAGAAGGTCAAAATGCAGAAAAATTAGGGGCAAACATTTTGTCAACAACACTTTCGGGGTATACGCAATTTTCTCAAAACAGAGGGGACGGGCCTGATTTTGAACTCTTAAAACAACTTGTTGAAAATACCAATCTTCCCGTTGTTTTGGAAGGGAGAATTTGGGAACCCGAACAGGTTGATAAAGCGTTTGAATTGGGTGCGCATTGCGTTGTAATAGGCTCGGCAATTACTCGTCCCCAGCTTATTACGAAAAGATTTGTACAACGATAGGTGAGGAAAAATGAGACAAGCACTATCATTAGATGTTGGCGGAACAAAAATTTATTCCGCAATAATAAATGAAAATGGTGAAATAATCGGAGAAATCGAAAAATATTCGACTCCTAAGACTTTTTTAGAGATAAAATCTTTGTTTGAAGATATTATCTCCCGTCACGAAAACGAGGTTGACGTCATAGCTTTTGCAACATGCGGTGCTGTGAACAATACCAATGACGGAATTTTGGGTTCTACGGGAAATATTGCAAAAGAGTATCCGACTTTGGATTTTAAATCATTGAGTAAAAAGCCTGTTTTTGTTGAAAATGATGCTAATTCCGCGGCATGGGCGGAACATGTTTTGGGTGCTTCAAAAGGAATGCCTTATTCCGTAATGTTGACACTCGGAACTGGAGTTGGCGGTGGTATTATTCTCGATAATAAACTTTATAAAGGTAAAAACGGTGCTGCGGGCGAAATGCACTTCAAAATGCGCACGGACAAACACAGAAAATGCACTTGCGGGTCGTGGGATTGTTTTGAGGCTTACGCATCAGGTACTGGTTTGAAAAAGACCGCAGAAGAAATTACGGGCAATCCCGATATTACAAGTTATGATGTTATTGAAAATAAAGAAAACCCTGACATGAAAAAAATATTTGATACTTGGCAAAACGATATTTTGGAAGGTATAATCGGGCTTGCAAATATTTTTGACCCCGATTGTGTGGTGTTATCGGGTTCAATGGCGGAATTTGTCGATTTTGAATACTTGGAGCGTGAAGCAAACAAACAGATTGTCACAACACCTTTCAAAGTCGTAAAAGCCTGCGCAGGAAACTATTCCGGCATGATTGGCGCGGCACTGTTGGCATTTGAAAAAATCTAAAGCACTTCCATAGGCTCAATTACAAAATCAATGATAGCAGTGCCTTCATATTCAAAAGCCGATTGCAATGCAGGAAGTATTTGTTCTCTGTTTTCTACCCTATAACCTTTTAAACCGTAGCTTTCCGCTAATTTTACAAAATCGGGAGCCGAAACTTTTGTAGCAAAATATCTGCCCTCACAAGATTTTTCTTGAAATTGCCTTACCATTCCAAGATAGCCGTTATTTAAAATGAAAATTTTAACAGGCAACACGTAATCCTTACAGGTCGCCAATTCCTGAATATTCATCTGAATTGAGCCGTCACCCGCAAGACAAATTACGGGTGAATTGTTTTGCGCAATACTTGCCCCCATTGCAGCAGGAAGCCCAAATCCCATTGTGCCGAGTCCTCCCGAAGTAATAAATTTTTTCGGTTCTTCAAATTTGAAATATCTTGCCGCCCAAACCTGATGCTGACCGACTTCTGTCGTTATAACAGGATTTTTCCCCTCAATAAATTTTTGGATTTCCTGTATAACTTCAAACGAATGCAACTTATTTGAGCGTTTGTCGGGTAAAGTATCTTCCTTAGCAAATCCTTTTGCCGTATTTAACCAATTTTTGTCGGCAGAAAAACTGTCAAGCATTGACAATATTTCTGTCAAAACTCTTTTTGCATCTCCCGCTATATATTCAATTACGGGAATATTTTTGGCTATTTCACTTTTATCAATATCAAGTTGTACAAGTTTGGTTTCAATACCGCTGTTTTTAAGTGAACATGTAATTCTGTCGGAAAATCTTGTTCCGACTGCAAAAACAAGATCGCTTTCTTCAATACATTTGATAGCTGATTTTTGTCCGAAAATCCCTATCATTCCAATATAATTTTCGCCTGATGAGGGATAAACACCCAGCCCTTGCATTGTTGATACAACGGGTATATTCAATATATGTGCAAATCTTGTCAATTCTTTTGAAGCATTGCTTGCACCTCCGCCCGCAATAATTACCGGGCGTTTTGCGGATTTTATCAGTTCAAGCGCGTGCAAAATTTCGTATCTTGAAACGTATTCTTCGTGTTCAAAGTGAAATTCCTGAGTTTCTTCAGCCGTTTGTGAAAAAACATTCTTTGTAATATCAACCAAAACAGGGCCTTTTTTGCCTGACATGGCTGTTTGATAAGCCTTTTCAAGTGTCGGCTTCAAATCTTTTATATCGCGAACCTGAAAATTCTTTTTTGTGCATGATTTTGTAATATCAACAATATTAACTTCTTGAAAAGCGTCCGTATGCAAAAGTTTCGCACCAACCTGACCCGTAATTGCGACAAGCGGAGTTCCGTCAAGATATGCATTTGCAAGTCCCGTAACGATATTTGTAGCCCCCGGACCTGATGTTACGATAACAGTTCCGCATTTGCCCGAAACACGCGCATAACCTTCCGCAGCGTGAATTGCAGCCTGTTCATGACGAACAAGATAATGCTTGATGTAATTTTGTTTGGCAAGTTCGTCATACACACTCAAAACAATCCCTCCCGGATACCCGAAAATCGTTTCGACACCGAGGTTTTTAAGAGTTTGAATGATTATTTTTGCACCTGTTAAAGTTTTTGTTTCGGCTAACATACTTTGGATTTTATCACGGATAAATTTTTTTGTCACCCTGAACTTGATTCAGTGTCTATTCATCTAATAGTAATCTTTACCACGGATAATCAGGGGCGATTTTCCAACCGTCAAATATTATTAAATCAGCACAGTAACTTCCGTCTAAAAAACTATAATAAATTTCACCTTTATCAATACAATGTTCCTTAATTTCATCTCTGGTAAGATTATTCAATGTAGATCTGCCTGAGGAACTATTTGCTCCCCATCCTATATGAAAACCAAAAATATCTCTACCCAATCTGTTCGAACCTTTTTTAGGTCCGTTCAAATCAACCCAATACCATATTCCTAATCCATCGCCATTTAACCAATAAAACCCCGAATACCCGGATGCAGTTATAAAAGATACTCTTGTATTTACCGAATTTATAACAGACCCTGTTACAATATTACCGCTGACATTTCTTATTTCATCTGCCCAGCATTTTGAAGATGAAGGAATACACTTTTCAACAACTTTCAGATACGGTAAAAGATAGTTTTCTCCAAAATATGTATTTCTTTCCAATGCAGTATTAAAACCCTCAAAATTCCATGTTTCCATCAGACCATGGTCAATTTCCGCCATTTTTACGGCTTGAGAGAACTCGGAATACGCTTTTTTCAGTTGATTTACCGTTGCCTGCTTTTGGTAATGAGTAATCAACATCGGCATAGTAATAGCCGAAACAACCCCGATAATTCCGAGGGTTATCAATATTTCCGCAAGAGTGAAGGCCGTTCTTCTCTTAGTGTCATAGTGGCTTAATATATTAGTGTCTTCTTTCATAATCGCTCCTTTCTGCATTATTAACAATTATTGAATTTTATAATCCATTAACGACATGTTATATATCAGAATTGACCTATTTTGTCAAACAAAAAATTATAATGTTATCATCAAATTATGATAAAAAATAATCTTTCAGCTATTATGGGAGCAAAAAGAATAAAGATATACGAACTCGAAAAACTTTCGGGTATAAGCAGAAGTACGATTACGAGATTGTATTACGACAAAACAAATACGGTAAGTTTTAATACAATGGAAAATATTTGCAAAGCTCTTGAATGCAGATTAGACGAACTTTTTGAAATAATATAAAAAAACGACACCCTTAAAGAGTGTCGTTTTTAAAATTAATGTTAAGATTATTCCCAATCCCAAGTGAACAATCTTTTTACAGCGTTTTTGGTTTCTTTAACATCTTTTTTTACTGCGTTTGTTCTTGCAGTAACTGCTTTTTCGTTAGCTTCTTTTCTTGCTTTTGCTTCAGCTCTTTTAGCTTTCCATTTGTCAATGCAGGATTGTTTGTCTGATTCAACTTTGTTTGTTGTTTTCTTTACGGAATTTGTAGCTTTTTTTGTAGCCGAAGTTACGCTGTTTGCAGCATTTTTTGTTGCAGATGTAACTGAATTACCTGCTTTTTCAATAGAATTGTCAACTTTTTTGAAAAAGTTGGTTACGGAATTTGTTGCTGCGTTTGCTGCCGATACCGACAAAACAGCTACTGCCAAAAATGCGATTAATTGTTTTTTCATAATAATCTCTCCTTTTCTTTACAAAAATATTATACTAAACAAAATCGTACATATCAATAATTTTTTTTATTCCCGCCTCTGCGGTGTTAAAAATCTTAATCATTTCCGCCTGTTCATAAGGCGCACCTTCAGCGGTAGTCTGAAATTCAATAATTTTTCCGCTTTTGGTCAAAACGATATTACTGTCAACCTGCGCATGCGAATCTTCTATATAATCAAGGTCAAGTCTTACTTCTCCGTCAACAATTCCTGCAGAAATTGCACCAATCGGTTCAAGTATCGGGTTTTCGGTAATTTTTCCGCTCGCAAGAAGTTTTTCAACCGCAATTTTTAATGCCAAAAATCCTCCGCAAATTGAGGCGGTACGAGTTCCGCCATCTGCCTGAATTACGTCGGCATCTATCGTAATTGTCAAATCGGGAATTTTTTCCAAATCAACGCAAGCTCTCAAACTTCTGCCGATAAGCCTTTGGATTTCCTGAGTTCTGCCCGAAATTTTTGTTCTTTCCCGCTGGCATCTTGTATTCGGCGCAGAGGGAAGAAGCGAATATTCTGCCGTTACCCAGCCTCTTTTATCTTCTTTGTCCATCCATTTTGGTTTTGCTTCTTCAACCGAAGCGGTCGTAATCACTCTTGTATCGCCAAATTCCACCAAAACCGAACCCAATGCGTGTTTGGTAAAGTCTTTTGTAAACTTAATCTGACGAGTTTCGTCATTTGTTCTGCCTTCTCTTTTCATTTTATTTTCCCTTCGTAGTCCCACATATATATCTGACCGCAATATCTGCAAACCGCATGGTCATTCATAAATTGCAAATCAGGTATAAATTTGTATCCGTCAACGGTTATTTCTATATCACCGTCTTTATTATATTCTTGCAAAAACTTTTTTTCACCTCTGTAATCGGGCGAAAACATCAATTCAAATTTGTCGATTGATTTACAGTTCTTACAAATAAACATGATTAATATTCGTCGTCCTCTAATCTTGCTCTGCGAATAATTTCAGGATCAATTTCTCGCTTTTCGATTTTAAAAGTTTTTGCAGTTTTTTTCTTGGAGGTTTTCTTCTTTGAACTTTGTGGGATTTCTTCACGTTCTCCCGCAAAATTGTTATACCACAATGTCCAACAGATACTTCTCAAAGGGAGCGTAAAACCCGCCGCTAACATGAAAACGATATCTTTTACAATCTGTTCTCCGATTAGCGCGGGAGTAATGCCAAATCTTTCCAATCCGTCTATCGGCAAAGTGTAAGCCCATAGTTCAAATACTTTTGAAAGTTTTTCGGTCAAATTCAGATAATCAAAAACAACCGAAACTCCCGACGCCAAAAGCATAAAACAAAATACCGTCAAAATTGTTGCAAGTATAAGTGTCCTTGCGAATTGCCCTTTGACAAGTTCAAAACTTCTTCTGAAATATCCGACGGGAGAAAGTCCGTTTTCAAACGTAAATACTTGAAATATCAAAATAAAATATATAAAAAATATCAGTCCCAAAACCCAAAATATCGGTATAACGGCAATAAAAGTAAAAATCCCGAACAAAAACCACAACGAAATAAACGAAAAAGTTTTTTTCAGCGCAACCTGATTATGCGACTTGAAATCATAAACCTTTCCGGTATTCAAATACCCTTCCGTCATAGAATTAAGTGCAACGTATGCAACCAAATAATCCCAAAACGCTTTTGTAAAAATTACAAGCCCCGGAATAACCGCAATAATCGTGCAAATCAGCATTGTAGACATTTCGGAAAGTGCGGGATATTTTACGATTAAATCCTGATAATTTTGAGAAAACCAATAAGTTATGCCAAATACCATATACAAGCCCAAAAGTTGTCCCAATACGGGAAAAGCCATATAAAGAAGAAACTTGTGAATATTTAAGCAAAATATCTTTAACCCTTCAAAAAATATAACCAAAACTCTTTTTTGTTTCATTTTTAATCCTTTGTTGTAAAATTATTTTAGTACAAATAAGTGAAAAGTGAAAGGTGAAACGTGAAAGATTCGTTTACAAAAGAGGATTTTGAGAATAATCTTGTCAACCTGCATATCCACACAACATTTTCGGACGGAAAAGCCGATGCTGAGGATATAATCCGTCAGGCAAAAGAAAAAGGGTATAAAAAAATTGCAATCTGTGATCATAATACGCTTGATGCACACAAAAAATACAGCGACGATATTTTGATGACGGGAATTGAATTTGATGTTTGGTGCGGATATGTGTTTATGCACCTGTTGGCTTACGGAATTGACGTAAATAATGAAGAATTACAAAGTTTTTGCGCAAAAACAAAGAAAGAAACGGAACTTGATATCGTAAGAATTTTTTCAAGCCGTGATATAAAAAAATTGATAAAAGCAATCCATAATGCGGGTGGAATAGCGGTTTTGGCACACCCCGCATGTTGCTGGGCAATCAGTCTTGAAAGGTTTGTAAAAAAACTTATTTCGTACGGACTTGACGGTATAGAGGTTTATTACCCGTATCAAAGACACAGAGGAATAATAAAATTCCACAAAGCCGAAACGGTTGAAAAAATCGCGGACAAATTTAACCTTATAAAAACAGGCGGAACTGATTTGCACGGAAAAGAGCTTTAAAATTTTATCGGATAATCCTTCGGAATTTTCCAGCCGTTACGTTGAATTATTGCTCCGCACGTATCTCCGTGACTTGCACATCTTTCATACAGTTCTTCTTCGGTATATTTGTTGTCATAATCAATGTCATAAGTATTCGGATTATATTTATTATATTTAACCATATCTGCACCCCATAACATAACAGGTCTTTTGTTAGCATTAGGTTTTACTAAAACAAAATTGTCTACGCCTAAACGGTTAGGTCCTTTACTACCGTTAATATCTATGTACGTATAAAATACAAGAATATTTTTTTCGCCACTATCGTTTGTTATATAACTGTAATTAAAATTCATTTGAGCACCATTTTTTAAGTATGCACGAGTTCTCTCAAGATCAAGAGCAATAGCAACACTACCGTCAGCATACAAAATCGGAGTTTTATATCCGTAATCACTTAACGGACCTTTTACTCCAATAGTGACACCTGTCATATAAGGTAATACATATTTACTCCAAAATTCTAATGATGATGAAGTTTTTTCCCAATTTGTTATATCACCGTATTCTGCTTCCGCAATATTAAATGCTTGCAAAAATGTTGATGTAATTACTTTTAATTTATTCTCAATAACGATTCTTTTATAATTGTGTATCAATATTGGCAAAGTCAAAGCTGCAACAACTCCGATAATACCAAGGGTTATGAGGACTTCGGCTAAAGTAAAACCTAAATGTTTTTTATACATATTTTCTCCTTTATAATTATTTATTCTATAATTATTATAATATTTTAATTCATGACTATAATAAATATTAAGATTATAATAATCCCTTTATATAAATTTGTCAACATAATAGAATTATTTTTATGAAAGAGAATTTTGCTCATATATTAGGTGAAAATATAAGACTTGAGAGACTGCGTAAGCACTATACGCAGGACAAATTAGCTGAAATGCTTGATATGAGCGTCAACTATGTGGGCAAATTAGAGCGCGGGGCGATTATTCCAAGCGCATACGTAGTCTACAAATTATCTCAACTTTTGAAAGTTGAAATCGGTTTGTTTTTTAAGGAAAATTAGACCAATTCTTTATACAGTTTCAAATATTCTTCGGTACTCTTTTTCCAAGAAAAATCAGCATTCATTGCGGTTTTGCGCATTGCATCAAATGTGTATTTATCTTTATAAACTCCGATTGCGCAATTTATTGCCTGCATCATGCTCCAACCGTCATAACCCCAGAACTTAAATCCCGTTGAATCCGAAAGCGGATAACCGACTACGGTATCTTCCAAGCCTCCTGTTGCCCTTACAACGGGCAACGTACCGTATTTCATGGCAATAAGCTGGCTCAATCCGCAAGGTTCAAACTTAGAAGGCATCAAATAAAAATCGCTTCCCGCATAAATTTGATTTGCAAGTTCACCCTTATAACCTATATACGCTCTTATATTGGAAGAATTGTTGGAAAGCCATATCAAAAGGTTTTCATAATCTTTATTACCGCTTCCGAGGAAAATAAAATCCGCACCGCAATTTTTCAAGTCGTTTTCAACCTGACGAATTAAATCAATTCCCTTTTGCCCCACAAGACGCGAAACCATCGCAAAAATCGGACGTTCGGGATTGTATTGAAGCCCAAATGCCTCACACAACGCTTTTTTATTTTCTTCTTTATGTTTTAATGAACGTGCATCATAGTTTTTTACAATATTTTTATCAGTTTTGGGATTAAAAACATCATAATCAATTCCGTTCAAAATTCCCGTCAATTTGTGTTGATTCATTCTCAAGGTATAATCCATACCTTCACCAAATTCACCCGTCAAAATTTCTCTTGCATAATTTGGAGAAACGGCGACAATTTTATCGGAATAATTTATTGCGCCCTTCATCCAGTTTACTTTGCCGTAATGTTCAACACCAAATTCATTGTAAACAATGTCTTTGCGCATATTTGCAAAGTCCAAAACATCTTCAAACCAAACTCCCTGATAAGCAAGATTATGGATTTCAAAAACACATTTTGTATTTTTCCAAAACTCATCATATCTGTAATTGCTGTGAAGATATACCGGAATCATTGCGGTATGCCAATCGTTTGCGTGAATAACGTCTGCCCTAAAGTTTAAGAGTTTTGCATACTCCAACGTGGCAAGTGAAAACGCTATATATCTTTCGTGCTCGTATTTCGGGTCAAGCCATTTCGGATAAACATCTTTAAAACAAGTAAAATACCAATCGTTATGAACAAAAAACACATTAATTTTCGTTCCCGGTAACTTACACATAAACAGTCTGAATTTATGTCCCATTCCCCCGAATGTAAGCCACATTTCTGAATTTTCAAGTTCTTTTATACCGTATTTATTAACATCAATAAGTCCGTGTAAAGGAGTGAAAATTGCAATTTCAGCCTTCTTTTCCAAATATTTCGGTAAACTTCCGACAACATCGGCAAGTCCGCCTGCCTTAGAAAAAGGTGCTACTTCGGCAGCCGCAAATAAGATTTTCATTCCTGTTCCTCACTTTCTTCAGTAATTTCGGGTTCTTCTTCATTTTGAGGCGGAGTAAATTCTTCATCCTCATCATCTTCGTCAATTACAGGTACATAATGTTCGGCATCGGTATCAAAATTGTATTTAATATTATATTTAGCGGCAACATATTTTGCATGGCTTATGCAAATCTCTGCCGTTTGATAATCCTGCCTGTACATCATAACTTTAAACATAGCATACTTAAATAGCATAAGCAGGTATTCGCTCGTTGTACTGTTTTTCTCAAGCTGAATAATCGAGTTGTTCACAATACCGTACGCAACTTTATATTTATGCTTTTTCAAGTAAAGTTCACTCATCAAATACCAAGCAATATAGAGAATGTTTATCATTCCGTTGTTATTGGTTTCTTTGATGATTTCATAAATAATATGTTCTGCTTTTTCAAAAGAATTAACCATTATATAAGCATAAGCAATCAACAAATCCGCAAACAGTTCCAACTGATGCATATTTTCCTGTTTAGCCGTAACTTTTGCTCTGTAAGCAAATTCCGCAAATTTGTTAAAATCTCCGTTATATTGAGTAAAGGTCGTAATGATATTTACTATAAATTCATCAAACTTATCATTATCCGAGCAAGAAAACGACGATACGGATATATCGTTTCCGTGTAACAAATCATCAAGTGCAATAAACAAATCAAAAGAATCGGGAATAAATTTCATTTCCGTTTTTACAATATTTATAAACTCTTTTATTCCGCCCGTCATAAGCATTACATTAGCAAGCGCAACGTAACCCGCCGAATCCGTAACCAAATTTTGGAATGCTTCTTCGGTATAATAATCAGGTTTGAGAATACTGATATTATCTGATGTAACAATACTCAAAACTTTATATCCGACATCCAAACAATCCGTCAAAGACCCGATATTGAACAAAATTTGTATATGAATTAATGACATTAAAAAGAAATACTTGTTAAAGTTTTCATCTGCAGGATTAATAGATGATGGAGGTAAAAGCGAAAGTACTTTGTGTGAAAGTTCCAATGCATGATTATAATCACCAACCGACAAAGCTCCGTTAATCATTTTGTTGCAAAGTCTTATTATCTTGTCCGTATCTGCCGTTTTTTCTATGTTTTTGAGGGCATCCTGCGCAAGTTGTACGGTTTTATTCGGAATATAATCATAAAGATATGTTGAAATGTTTTCATATAATACTGTTTTCTTTTCGTCGATTTCTTCCGCTCTATCAGGATCGTCAATTTCGTTAAGAAGATCTAAAATTCTACTTACACAATTTATATAAGCATTAAAATCACCTAAAGATAAATTAACTTCAGCAAGTTCTTCCCATTCTTTTTGTTCGGAATCTTTATCTTCCAATATTCTAAACAAAAATGCTTCTTCCATACTCGGAATATTATTGTCCGCGTATACTTTTTCAAGAAGTTCTTTGGCAGCGTTTTGCAAATTTATTTTATTTGCCGAATTAAGAATATTTTTCTTTAAAAGGTTGTAATTCGGGAAATAAATACAGTTGTTGTACTGATACAAATACCCCATATCCGAAAGTTTTTCGATAATTTCATCAGTATTTGCATAACCGAGTTCGTATATGGTGTCCATATCAATACGTGTACCTATAAGAACCACTGAAACCAAAAATTTGAAAGTGTCAACATCATCTTGTAAAAGATTAATTCTTCTTGATACCAATTTATCAAGGCTTGACGGGATAATTATGGTTTTGGGATTAACCATGTGAACGCTTTCTTCATCAGCTTCATAAACTTCCGATTCAATAAGATATTGCAAAGCCAAATCTATAAACAAACTGCTCCCGCAGGCATATTTTGCAATCCTCTGAAAATAAAAATCGTTCAAAACATTTTTATAATAAACTTTGTTATCCTCAATCATTTTTTCAAAAGATGTTGGTTTCAGAGTAATTTCCGTATAATAAGGTTTCATTAACAGGAAGTGGCAATCCTTATGCAGCGAGAAGTTTTTGTCGTAAGAAACCAAAAAGCTGATGTCAAGCTGCTCAAATGCTTTAAAAATAAATTTCATTACATCATAAGAACTTGAATCAATTTTATCAAAATCTTCGATATATATAAGCGTTTTTGGAATAACTTTCAAAAGAGTTAAGAAAATATCGAAGTAAACATATCTTGTATCTTCGGGATTTTCCGTATTTCTTTTATTCATTGTTATTAAATCTTTAATCAGTCCGTCGGGATCTACGGAAGCAAACATTGAAAAATCATTTTTGTTAAACAGTTTTTGCGAAACTGTATATTCAAATATTGCTGATACCAACTCTTTAAAAAACGCATAAGGAGTATATTTCATTTCATCATAACAGGTTAATGTAATTATGTTGTTAAATTGACCTGTTTCACCCGCGGCATTTAACACTTTCAATGTATAAGGTTTATACAATTCCTGTGTTTTTATTGCAACAATACCTTTAGGTGTTGTCTGAAATTTATTCATGATGTGAAAAATCACGTCAATATTTTCCGTCCTGATAAAATCGCAGGTAATCTCGTTGAAAGTAATTGTATCAATATCGTAAATCGCATCAGGGTCAACTTTTCCCGAATTCATCTTTTGAAGTGCTTCTCCGTCCAACTTATCCTGTTCAATAAGCATGTTTTGGACAAAGTTAGGTACTTCAATTTCTTCTTCCTCATCAACGGGAAATTCTATTCTTATGTAGGATTTCACATCAATTTCCGAAATCATTACCATTTTATCTTTAATCATTACCGAATTGAGCGGCGTAATTTTGTAGTCATTGGCGACTGCGGCACTTACTGCATCATCAGCAAGAATTTGGAATGTGTTAAGGATTTTTGTTTCTTGAGTTTTAGTATCCTGATTGAGCAAATTGATATTAAATCCAGCATCAATAGCATTCGGATCGTCATTTACGTTCTTTTGAGTAAGGATAATGTTACAACGAATTGTTGCATTTTTCTTTTTTGTTAACTTGCAGTTCATTTCCGTAATTTTGTTAATCAAATCTATACAGTTTCTGACTGCGGTTGATGCCGTACCGTTGAAGGTATATTCTTTCAAACATCTTATTACATAAGTTTTGCCGTAAATTTGACAGCGCAAACCGACCGATTTTGCAAAATCGAAAATAACCTTATCAAGATTTACTTTAAATTTATTGTAAAGTTTTGCGGTTCCCAACAGACGTTTCATATCGTCCATATTAGGAAATTCCAAAGAAATTTGCGTGTAATTATCAGTATTGGCATCATTTAAAATGACACTTTTTTCCGTATCAAAACCGCACTTTTTGCATTTTTGAGCAACGGTTTGGTTAATTTTTCCGCAATTATGACATTTGGAAATAATTACGTAACCGCATTTTTTACAAGTATTAGAAGTATTTATGGTTTTACAGATAGGGCAGGCTAATTTCAGCACCTTTTTACAGTTAGGGCATACCATAGCCTTGTCATCTATTTCTAAACCGCACTTTGGACATTCCATAAAGAAATTATATCACGTTAAGTTTTTTGTTACAACAAATTTTTTTCATACAAAAATATGAATTTAATTATATTTTATACCTGCATCTTTCATTCTTTGCAGACATTTTTTTATTGTATCAACATCTTTTGTTAATGCTACTCGGAAATATCCTTCGCCGTATTTTCCGTAGCCGTTTCCGGGAGGAACTACGACATTGGCTTTTTCAAGCATTAATGTTACAAATTCTTCGGACGTCATACCTTTCGGTACGGGAAGCCATAAATAAAATGTTGCCTTGGAAGGTTTTACATTCCAGCCCAATTCTTTGAAACCTTCTTGCGCAGCATCACGTCTTTCCTGATACATTTTGTTTAAATCGTTTATGTATTTTTCATCAACGGTAAATGCTTTTGCCGCAGCATCTTGAATAGCTTTGAACGTTCCCGAGTCAATGTTATTCTTTATCGTACCGAGAGCTTTTACCGCATCTGCATTACCGCAGACAAATCCTACTCTCCAACCCGTCATATTGTAAGATTTTGAATGAGAATAAAATTCTATTGCAACATCTTTTCCGCCTTCAACCTGCAAAACGGAAGGGGCTTTGTACCCGTCAAAAGTCATTTCCGAATATGCCATATCAGAGCAAAGCAATATGTCATATTTTTTACAAAAATCTACGGCTTTTTTCCAAAAATCCAAATCGGCAACCGCACCTGTAGGATTGTTCGGATAATTTAAAAACATAAGTTTTGATTTTTTGGCAATATCTTCGGGAATTTTGTCAAAATCGGGAAGATATCCGTTTTCTTCCAACAAAGGCATTTCGTAAGGAGTTCCGCCTGCAAATACAGTTGCATTATGATAAACCGGATACCCCGGATCGGGAACGAGTGTATAATCACCTTTATCTACGAACGCGAAGAAAATATGAGCAATAGCTTCTTTTGAACCGATATTTGCAAGCATTTCTTTATCAGGGTCAAGTTCGACACCAAAGCGTTTTTTCATCCAATCACAAGCTGCCTGCCTAAATTTTGCAGTTCCGTTGTATGGAGGATAGTCATGGTTTTTCGGGTTGTCGATTGCTTTGTGCATTTCTTCCACGATGGGAGAAAGTGTCGGAGTATCGGGATCGCCCACACCAAGACTTATAATATCAAAGCCTTTTGCTCTTGCTTCTGCAATTTTCCTGTCTATCTCCGCAAACAAATACGGGGGAATTTTTTCCAAACGTTCTGAAACTTTCATAATCTCTCCTTTTCTTATATTTGAGTTTATGTTATCATAAATATAAGAGAAACACAAATGAGTATAATTTCTGACGACAACGACATAAAAAGAACAACCGAAAAACGGAACGAAATAGTTAAACCTGAGGTTATAGAATACGATCACAATTTTGAAAATTCAATTCGTCCGAAAACTTTTGACACATATATCGGTCAATCCGCCTTGAAAGAAACCCTCAAGATTTCGGTTGAAGCCGCAAAAAAACGAGAACAACCGCTTGATCATCTTTTGTTTTACGGTCCTCCGGGACTCGGAAAAACTACTCTTGCGGGTGTTATTGCCGAACAAATGGGAGTAGAGATAAAAATAACTTCCGCTCCCGCACTTGAACGTCCGCGCGATATAATAGGTATTTTAATGTCGTTAAAAGGCGGTGAAATTCTTTTTATAGACGAAATTCACCGATTGAACAAGATTGCGGAAGAAATTCTTTATCCTGCAATGGAGGATTTTTCGCTTGATATGACAACGGGTAAATCTCAAACGGTCAAGACATTGCGTGTTCCGCTCCCAAAATTTACCCTGATCGGAGCAACCACAAAAGCGGGAGCTTTATCAGGACCGTTGCGTGACAGGTTCGGGATTATTCACAGGCTTGAATTTTATTCGGAAGACGAACTGGCTCAAGTCGTAAAACGAACTGCGGGAATATTGAACATTGATATAACCGAAGAAGGCGCACACGCAATAGCGCGCCGTTCAAGAGGTACTCCCCGTATTGCAAACAGGCTTGTCAAACGAGTTTCGGACTATGCACTTGTCAAACATGACGGAAAAATTACCGAAGATATTGCAAATAAATCACTTGATATATTAAAAATAGACAATTTCGGACTTGATAATACCGACAGAAGCCTTTTAAATCTCATTATAGACAAATATAACGGAGGCCCTGTCGGAATTGAGACAATAGCAGCCGCAATCGGGGAAGACGTCCGAACAATCGAAGATGTTTGCGAACCGTATCTTTTGCAGGCGGGACTTTTACAGAGAACCCCGCGCGGAAGAAAAGTTTCCCCCGCAGGCTATAAACATCTTAAACGTGAAATGTTTGACAACGGACAGCAAAATTTGTTTTAGCCTTCAACAATTTGAATACGTCCGTCATCTTTTATATCAACGGGGTCTTTGTGTTTTGAGAGATAGTCCTCTATACATTTTGTTATATCAAAATCGTATTTAACAGCCTGATCGTATTTTTTAAGCATTGAAAATCCGTCATGCCCCTGACAGTAAAAATCCGTCAAGGCAGTTTTGTAATACTTATCCGTTCTGGGATTGTTTATGTCAATCGGAGTTTCATTTCCCTGCTTATCAATAAATGTTGCGGATTTGAGTTTTCCGTCTTTTGTTACGGTATATTTTAAGCCTGAAACGTGAACAAGTCCGGGTTTGTTGTTGGTACTTGTCATTGAACTTGCGGAAATTTTAAGCGCATCAACAATTTCTTTTTCCGAATAATTTGCCGTAACCATTTTGTTTTTGAACGGCGAAATATCTTCAAGCCATCTTGTGTCTAATTTTCCCGATTCAAAAAATCCGCGTATTGTAGCCGAACCGAACAGTGCAATATCAGTATTCAATTCTTCTTTCATACAGTCGCAGAGGAAATTTCCGTGTCCGCTCGGTTCTATTGACGCATTTTTCGGAGGCGGCGGGGCAGAATTTATCACACCCACAACTTTCGGTCTGCCCAAAATATTTTCAAACAAATGACGGGCAACGGGGTTGCGTTTAAACCCTCTTGTACTTGTAACGTTGTTTTGGATTTTTTTCATAATACCGTTTTTATCCCATTCAACGTTTAGAACTCCGAAATAATTTCCGTCACGTCCTGCCTGAGTAATCACAACAGGTTCACCCGATTTTGAATTAAAGAGGTTTACGTTCGGTTTTACGTCAGTGATAAGATTGTGTGAATGTCCGCCGAGAATTATATCAATACCGTCCGTTTCTTTTGCAATGCGCTGGTCGTAGCCGAAACCTACGTGCGAAAGAAGGATTATGCGGTCGACACCTTGAGCTTTGAGCTTGTCGGTTTCTGCCTGAATATCTTTAATTGTTTTTTCGATATCGTCAACTTTCAGTTCATCAAAAATTCTTCCGTATTTAATCCTTGAGAAAAGATCAACGGGAGTTGCACCGATTATACCGTATTTTGTACCGTTAACCTCTTGTACATAGGATTTTTGAACCTTTCCGTAAAGCGGATTATCCTTGTCTATGTTTATGTTGCAGGCAAGAAGTTTGTAGTTCATGTGCGGAATAATTTCTTTGATATGATCTGGCATGTCGTATTCGTGATTTCCCATTGCGGATGCCATAATTCCCATAACATTTTGGGATTCCACCATAACCCTGTTTGCATTGACGGGTTCACCGAGCTGAATGTCGCCCGATGAAAGTTTCAAAACGTCCGTTCCCGATTTTACAAAGGCATCAAATGCATTTGAGGCGGCAATAGTTCTCTCAACGTTTATTGATTTTCCGTGAATATCATTTATATAAAAAATACTTGTTTTGTCGTTTTTGTTCCCGTTAAAGTTTGTAGAAGTCCGCTGCAATCCGTTTTGAATTGCCTGAAGGTTAAAATAGGTAGTATTCGGACTATTCACGGGTGTTATCATTTTGTTCCCTTAATCATGAAACACCGTAAAAATATTTTTTGCTACAAGATTTTTGAAAGGTTTACAAAAGTTTAAAGTCGTAAGTAAGGTAAGTAAGATAAGTTTGGTAAGTACGTATCTGAGGGTTAGATGTATGGAGGGTTGGAGGTATAGCCATTTTTGTGAGCTATGCTCACAAAAACTGTCATTCCGTGAGTGAGAATCTATCAATGTTAATCAAACTGATAGACCCTGAATCGAGTTCAGGGTGACGTAAAACATTCCCTCGCCCCTTGCGGGAGCGACCTGCGAGCGGAGGCTGGAGCGCTTTTGTTTGATAGCGATAAAATCGCTGAAAACAAAACGCGGA
>CADBNI010000019.1 GCA_902795965.1 uncultured bacterium | reverse complement strand
TCATAAGTACACCTTGCATTTTCGAAATTTATTTCAAGCAAGGTGTTTTTCTCATACTCAAATTCGCCGTTTGTTACTTTTTCGGATAAAAGCTTTGTCGGTGGGTGGAGTGTGTCGCTGTGTTGCCTTATTTCTACCGTGTTGTATTTTTGGTTCCACTTTTGAGCGCTTGAAATTGCGTTGTATCTATCAAACCCGATTGCTTTAATTTTGACTTTGTATTTTTCTTCAATATTAAAGACAAAATCTTCAACAACGCCATAATCAATTGTCTTGTTTCCGCAAGCGATACATTTAAAGCTCCGAATAAATCTATGGTAGTCAAGTTTTTCAAATTTATTCTTTTCTTCAAGCCTACCCTCAGGCACAAAACAAATCACATCAGCGAGTATTTTTCCATTTTCTTCGCTTGTAATCGCAACCGCTGTATTATCGTTGCTCATTGATAAGTCAACACCGATATATACTTCCCGATTTGTCCAATCAATCTTGTTTACTCGGCACGCTTGCAAGTCTTTAATATCAATAAAACTTTCTGTTCCTGAGCCTTGATAAATAATATTGCAGTGCTTAGTCAAAAAGTTTTCTCTTGCCGATTCCACCGAAATTGCTCTTGCTCTTTTCTTGATTAAATCTTCCCAAATCTCAGGGATTTCAAGCGCCACAGGGTTTGCGTGCTTTAAAATCGTATCATCATTTGCCCAGCTTTCCGTATCATCGGGCTCATATAAAAGCGAAAAGACGGTTTCATCTTTTTGAACACCGTCTAAAACTCTTTTTGCATAGTTTACTTCATCTTCAAAGGGATTGTTCGCTGTCGGATATTTCGTTGAAACAATACAGCCAAGCTTATTTAAAATATTAAGCTGTCCTGACCTCATAGCCTCAATTGCGTAGCTATTCGGAAGCGCTCCGACTTCGTCGGCAAGAAACACATTCGGAAGTTTTCCGTCCATTCTTGAATTTGAGTAATTAAGCGGAATATATTTATTTTCGTTCGGTAGAAACTCAATGTAATCACGCAAAATCTTAAATCTATATCGGTTTTTATTTTGGTAAATAAAGGGGCTTGATTTAAGTATTTCTTCGATTGCCGTTTTGACTTCTCTTGAAAGAGCTCCGTCGGGTGCCACCGAATAAAATTTACTGAATTTTGGTTCCAATAAAAAAAGAAGTACGAAAATTGTTGCAATAGTGAAAGTCTTAAAGTTTTTTCTTCCGACTTCGAGTATCACAGTTTCATATTTTCTTTTATTTGGATTTTCTCGGTAAACGATACAAAGAGCTGAAGCATATATCAGCCATTGATACCCGCATGAACACTGGGAAATGCTTTTACCGGCTTTAAGACCTCTTGGCATAATTAAAAGCTTTAATATGTTTTCTATTTTCCAAAATTTTGAAATATCGAAAAAGTATTTATCCGATTTATATTTGCAAATGTCTATAAAGTTTTGGCACGTCTTTATGACGTATCGAGGGGCAGAGGTTTCACCATTTACAACTCCTTTCGCATATTCGTATGCTTTGTTATTTATAAATTTCTCAATCTATCTTCACGCTCCTTCCGCTTAGTATTTCAAGTAGTGGGTCGGGTTCGTCATCGTCTTGGCTGTTCCTTAATGTTGTAATTATTTTCATAAGCGTTATAACTGTTTTGTTGGCGCTGTCTGTGGTTCGGTTATAGTCCGATATCGCGGGATGAGAATATACATTTTTTCGCCCTTTGACATATTCTTTTGTAACTAAAGTTCCTTCTTCTCTGATTGTTTTTTCAAGGTCGTTTAAAATCCCGATTTGAACTTGGTAACGCTTAAAAGTTGTAAGAAAAAAGAAATTCTGTTCAACTCCGTGTTTCTCGGCAATTTCAAGAATTTCTTTGGCTTGTTTATTTAAATCTATTTTTGACAATATCTTACCTCGTGTTTTTAAATATTTGCAAATAAATTTGCTCTGCAAGTTTTTTCATCATTATCGGCGGAACACTCATCCCGCAAACATACTGAACATTTT
>CADBNI010000018.1 GCA_902795965.1 uncultured bacterium | reverse complement strand
TAAAAAGGCAGAAACTGGGAAAACTATCTCTAATCTATCCCGAATCCTGTCTCGAGGTACTACAATAAATTGAGCATTCCGACTATATTTTCGCTAAAACTAACTATCCTCCCCACTATATTGTGTTAATTTTAAACGATACGGCTGCGGACCAGTGAGGGACTTCCACCCTAGCTTTCCTCAACTTACAAACATGATTATACAATAAAACTTAAAAGCATGGAAGAAGATTAACAAAAATTTAGATCTTTTGATTTCTGTATATCAATCCTTGGAATGACAGAAATCGCAATAGTTTTTAACAAATTTTAATTTTTAAAAACAGTAATTTAAGGTGCTTAAAATAAGTTCATCTTGTAAAAAATTTTTAACAATTTTAGGTAATTGTATGCAATATTAAACATAATATTTGTTATGTTCCTATATAGAAATATACATGTCATAGCGAGCAGGTCAATAGCTTGACCTGCGTGGCTATCCAGCCTTTTGTGAATTAATATAAAAATTATTATTGCATAAAATTTTGCTTAATTAGCTGGATTGCTTCAACGGCAAGCCTTTGCCGTTTCGCAATGACATGCTGATAACAAATATTATATATTACGATTGTGGTGCAGAGTTTTATAAATCAACTTTAGTAACATCAGTCAATGTAGCAAAGTCTATATCTAATGCCTGTGCAATTTTTTCTAACGTCGCAATCGTTGGCGAAACTTGACCTGATTCAATTTTCCAAATGGTATTCTTGTCGACCCCTGCTCTTAATGCGAGTTCTTGTTGGGATAAATCTCTTTTATTCCGTTCAAGCTTTACTTTTTTACTAATCTTATTACTTATCATACCATAATCATTTTTCATATTATTATAATAAGATATTGACTTATTTTCATCAACCGTATAAAATAAAATTATATCATATTATAATATGATAATAACTTAATAATATAAGTTAATAATTACTAAAGTAAACAAGTGGGGAACTATGGATAAGAAAAGATTTGAAACAGAAATAGATACTATATATAAACAAAAAATTATAAAATATTTTGAAAAATATTTTTTAAACAAAAATATAGATGATGCTGTCTTTGATGCTATAAAAAACGGAATAGTAAAACTTTCAGGTGTATATGTTGAATTTTGTATGATTTGTGATTGTTTTGATATAATTGTTGATAATGAAAAACTGCCCATTGAAAATAAAAAATTTATAAATGATATTATATTGGGAATATCAAAGATAAAGTCTGATATAGAAAATATTATTACCCAGATTGCAGAGGGAATGACAGATTGATACAAAAAATTTGTTTTATTTTTAAAAAAAGGTGCGTTATAAACGCACCTTTTTTATCGTACTAATTTATCAAAATACTACGCTTTTGCAGCAGCCCCTGCGTCTTGGTCGCTCGCGTTAGACGCGTTCCAAAGCCTTGCCCTTCGGCAAGTCTTTTTACGCTTTGCTCGCTCCCGCTTTTTCGATAATTTCTTTTTCAACGTTTGCAGGAACTTGTTCGTATTTTTGGAATTCCATAGAGAATGTTCCGCGGCCTTGAGTGTTACTTCTCAAGTCTGTTGCGTAACCGAACATATTTGCCAAAGGAACAATTGCTCTAACGATTACGTTACCGGTATTACCAAGAGGTTCTTGACCTTCAACACGTCCGCGGCGTCTTGAAATATCACCGATAATTGTTCCGGTAAATTCATCAGGGATTTCAATTTCAACCTTCATCATAGGTTCTAAGATACAAGGAGAAGCTTTCTTACAACCTTCCTTGATAGCCATAGAACCGGCAATCTTAAATGCCATTTCTGAAGAGTCGACTTCGTGATAACTTCCGTCATAAAGTTCAACTTTAACGTCAATCATCGGATATCCGGCTAAAATACCGCCTTCAAGAGCTTCTTCCATACCTTTTCTTGCAGGTTCGATGTATTCTTTCGGAACTGCACCACCAACGATTTTGTTCTCGAATACAAATCCCGCATTTTCTTCGGCAGGAGAAATTCTTACCTTAACGTGGCCGTATTGACCTTTACCACCCGATTGACGAATGAATTTAGAATCCTGATCGGCATTTCCGCGAATTGTTTCACGATAAGCAACCTGCGGTTTACCGATATTAGCTTCAACTTTAAATTCTCTGAGCATACGGTCAACAATAATATCAAGGTGAAGTTCGCCCATACCGGAAATGATTGTCTGACCTGTTTCCGTATCGGATTTAACTCTGAATGACGGATCTTCTTCAGCCAATTTTTGAAGTGCAATACCCATTTTGTCTTGGTCTGCTTTTGTTTTCGGTTCGATAGCAACCGAGATAACGGGTTCGGGGAAAGTCATTTTTTCAAGGATAATCGGTGCTTTTTCATCACACAATGTATCACCTGTCGTAGTGTCTTTCAAACCTACTGCAGCACAGATATCACCTGCATAAACTTCGTTTTCTTCCAATCTTTGATCCGCATACATACGAACCAAACGTGCAATACGTTCTTTTTTGCCGTTTGTAGCGTTCAATACATAAGAACCGGAAGTAATTTTACCCGAATATACACGCAAGAATGTCAAACGACCTACAAACGGGTCTGTCATAACTTTGAATGCCAAAGCCGAGAACGGTTCATCATCAGATGAATGTCTTTCGGTTTTTGTTCCGTCTTCAAGTTCGCCTTCGATAGCTTTAACGTCTACGGGAGAAGGCATATAGTCAACAACGTTGTTCAACAATAACTGAACACCTTTGTTTTTGAATGCGGTACCGCAAGTAACGGGAACGATTTTGTTTTCGCAAACAGCACGTCTTAAACCTGCTTTCAATTCTTCAACCGTAATAGAATCGGGATCTTCAAAATATTTTTCCATCAAAGCGTCATCTTCAGATGCGATAGCTTCAACCATTGCATCTCTGTATTCTTTAGCTTTGTCTGCCAAATCTGCGGGGATTTCTTCTTCTTTGATATCAGTACCCAAATCGTTTGTATAGATTTCGGCTTTCATAGTCATCAAGTCAACAAGACCCGTAAATTTGTCTTCAGCACCGATAGGCAACTGGATAGGAACGGCATTTCCGCCCAATCTTGTTTTGATTTGTTCAACTACACGATAGAAATCCGCACCCGTTCTATCCATTTTGTTAACGAATACCATACGGGGAACTTCATATCTGTTAGCTTGACGCCAAACTGTTTCGGATTGAGATTGAACACCACCTACTGCGCAGAATACCGCAACAACACCGTCCAATACACGAAGTGAACGTTCAACTTCGATTGTAAAGTCAACGTGACCCGGGGTGTCGATAATGTTGATTTGGTGTCCTTTCCATTCTGCAGTAACCGCTGCGGATTGGATTGTAATACCTCTTTCGCGTTCCTGATCCATAAAGTCGGTAACGGCAGCACCGTCATGAACTTCACCTAATTTATGAGTTTTACCGGTGTAAAACAGGATACGCTCTGTTGTAGTGGTTTTGCCGGCATCAATGTGAGCGGCAATACCAATGTTTCTGATTTTTTCCAATGGAGTTTTTCTTGCCATTTTTCTTTCCTTTTTATATTGTGTACTTCGCTATTTATATGTTTTAGCTTTCAAAAGTATTATCCCACAAACAAATAATTTTGCAAATATTTCTCCTTGACTCTTTTGGGAGAGATTAGCAAAAACGACATTGATAGATTCCGAATCACGGAGGTCAATCCGACGTTCGGGATGACGTAAAAATCAAGCATGGAATAACAAGAATACACCCCTCTCCCCTTGCGGGAGAGGGAAATTTTTTAATGCGAAAACGAAGTTTGAGCATTAGAAAAATGGGTGAGGGGTCCAACCCGCCGAAAATTTTATTCTTACCCCTCACCCGAATTTCTAATATTCGAGCAAGCTCTCATATTGAAATTCTACCCTCTCCCGC
>CADBNI010000017.1 GCA_902795965.1 uncultured bacterium | reverse complement strand
TAAGTGTGATAAGTACTTATAAATAAACGGCATTGAGATTTTCTTGGTGCCGTTTTTTAAGGTTTGGTAAGTGAGGTAAGTAGGATAAGTGTGGTAAGTACTTATCGGTAAAAATCCCCTCTCCCCTTGTGGGAGAGGGTAGAATTTCAATATGAGTGCTTGCTCGAATATTAGAAATTCGGGTGAGGGGTAAGAATAAAATTTTCGGCGGGTTGAACCCCTCACCCGTTTTTCTAATGCTCAAACTTCGTTTTCGCATTGAAAAATTTCCCTCTCCCGCAAGGGGCGAGGGGGGAGGTTTTACGTCATTCCGAACTTGACAAAGCGAACATTCGAGCTTGCGAGAATTGTGAGCCTGTCTGCCTTGTGCTGTTTCGGAATCTATCAATGCTAATTAAACTGATAGACCCTGAAATAAATTCAGGGTGACGCGAAGTTACGCCGTTCTGCATGACAGTTTCGTGCGCATGGAGCAAATAAATAGCTATTTTTATATGCACTTTTTATAAACTTCATTCTTATTCACATCAAAAAGTTCCGACAAAATAATAGAAATTTCTTTCGCCTTAAAGCCTTTGGTTTTCAAAACCTCAATTTTTTCGTCCAAATCCGCATAATCTTGTCTAATCTCATCACGAAAAACAAGTCCGACAATCTCACCTTTTAAAACATTATTTTCAAAATGTTCAATCACGTTTTGCACATCATCAACAACAACTTCTTCAAACACTTTCGTCAATTCTCTGCCAACAGCAACTCGTGCCGAAGGACGGCAGTCTGCAACGGTTCTCAAAGTGTTCAAAATCCTGTTCGGTGACTCATAAAAAACAACATCAGTTGACTTGTAACGTTTAAAAATATCTTCAATCTGCCCCTTAGTCTTTGGCAAAAATCCTACAAATGCAAAGTCCTCTCCCTCTCTTGCAACCTGTGATAAAAAAGTTGCAACCGCATTCGCGCCCGCAAGCGAAGTAACCGAAAAATTATTTTTCCTCAATTCCTTCACAATCACTGCACCCGGGTCACAAAACAAAGGAGTTCCCGCATCGGAAACAAGCGCAATTTTTTTACCCTCCCTCAAAATTTCAAGAAAATAATCAACCCTTTCGCGCTCATTAAACTTGTGATAAGAAATACATTTTGTTCCAATACCAAAATGATTGAGCAGTTTTTGCGTAACACGAACATCTTCACATGCAATAATATCAACGAATTTAAGCACCTCAACCGCGCGTTCGGTCATATCGCCCAAATTTCCGATTGGTGTCGGAACAATATAAAAATCGTATTCTTTCATAAAATAATTATAACCAAAAATATTTTTATGGTTTAATTGAATAAAAGAAAGATTTTAAAGGGCAAATTTTTTTGTGTCATTCAGAGGGCGAAGCTCGTGAAATCTCAAGAATTTGCAGTATATGAGAAAGGAAAAATATGGCAGAGTTTAAATCAAAAATCAAAACAATAGAATGGACGGGAAACTGTTCAAGAATGGTTGATCAGACAATTTTACCCGAAAGGTTTGAATACGTTGACATAAAAACGGGACAGGAAATGTTTGACGCTATAAAAACAATGATAGTAAGAGGCGCACCTGCAATCGGTGTTGCGGGCGCACACGGAGTCGTGCTTTATGCTCAGGAATTGCAGGCGAAAAATCTTTCGCGCGAAGAATTTGTGAGCGAACTTTTGAAAAAAGCCGATTATATGGCAACTTCCCGCCCAACAGCCGTAAATCTTATGTGGGCCGTTAAAAAGCAAAAAGAAATTATTGAAAGTTCCAAATCGGATATTTCTGGTATTGTTGAAGAACTTAAACAAAACGGTATAAAACTTGAAAAAGAAGATATAGAAATTAACAAAAAAATCGGAGATTACGGTGCGCAAGTTGTTCCAAAAGGTGCAACAATCCTTACTCACTGCAACGCAGGTGCGCTTGCAACGGTAGGTTACGGCACTGCATTGGGGGTTGTTCGTTCCGCATTTGCAAACGACCCGACCGTAAAGGTTTTTGCCGATGAAACCCGTCCGCGTCAACAAGGTGCAAGGATTACGACTCTCGAACTTACAATGGACGGTATTCCGACAACACTTATAACTGACGGAATGTGTTCGTATTTTATGAAAAAAGGTATGATTGATATGGTGGTTGTCGGAGCGGACAGAATTGCCGCGAACGGTGATGCCGCAAACAAAATCGGAACATACACAGTCGCAATAGCGGCAAAATACCACAATGTACCTTTCTACGTAGCGGCTCCTTTATCCACAATCGACACAAGCATTAAATCGGGTGACGAAATAGTTATCGAAGAACGTTCGCGTGAAGAAGTTACGCACATTAACGGCAAAATCATCTGCGCCCCCGAAGTTAATATCATAAATCCGGGATTTGACGTCACTCCTCACGAACTCATAGCAGGTATAATAACGGAAAAAGGAATTCTACGTCCCGATTACAACAAATCAATCGCTGAGGCTTTTGCGTAAATCCTTTTGCCAAACAATATAAAAATAGATTGCAAGAACAAAGTATACTCCCCACATAACAAGTGTAGAGTATGCTTTTGTTCCGTTAACAACGAGTCCGAGCCACATCAAAAATGACAACCCGTTAACAATTATCCATACAACCCACTGTTCTACCGCACGTCTGACGGTCAGATACATACCCGCTATCGACAAAAACGTAGTAATCCCGTCAATAACAGGATTTGAATCCTGAAGATTGTAAAGAGTGATTACCGTAATTACACAACCTACAATACAGCCGAGTGCAAGCAAAATTCTTTCTTGTGCGGATAATCTGATTTTTACAATCTCTTTTGTATCGGGGTTTAAATAGTCTTTCCAATTAAATATCCCATGAATTTGCATCGGAATATAATACAAAAGATACAAAAAAGTGTTTCCCCATAACAAATTCTGTGACGAAAGCCAAATATAACAACCCGAACCCATAAGTCCGAAAAAATAACAGGAAATTTTACCTTTCCCCGCAATTATCGTATACAAAATCCCAAAAATTGCTGAGAATACTGCAACAAAATTATCGTGCAAAAAAAACGCATTGTATAAAATAAACAAAATAACCGCAAAAAGCCCGAAAACCTCAACTTTTTGCCAACCCGATATTTCCGCCTTTACAAACTCTGTAATTTTCATTATGAGCATTGTATAATAAACAGTGATGAAAGTACAACCGATTTACAATAACAAGATATTCAAAAAAGGATTGGAATTTGCAGCCGACAACGGAGCTTTGTTTGTTGCAACGGCATCTCTTGCACTTTCAACGGTTGCCCGCCCGATAGCGATTATGTCAACCCCGAAAACCGACAAAGAAAACAAAAAATATGCAGCCGCAAAATCTTTGGCATCTTCCGCGGTCGGCTACGGAATAATGCTTTGCGCGTCGCTGCCTTTGGTAAAAGCGGTTAAACAGATTGATGAAAATCCTTCAAAGTTTTTGAAATCCGAAACAATAAAAAATCTCAAATATGGTGAAAAATCTCTTTCAAAATCACCAAAATACAATTTTGCAACTCAGCTTTTTAAATTAGGTTTGGGATTTTTGATTGCCGTACCAAAATCAATACTGACCTGCGCGCTTATACCGCCTTTAATGAAAAACATTTTCGGCAAAAAATCTGCAAACAACGAACACCAACAATATGGGATTGCTACGGTCGCTGCGCTCCCTCGCAATGACGGTGCAGCTTTTTCATTTACGGGAAACCGACTTCCAAAATATTTAGGAAAAATAATTGACACAAAACCCGTTCAAATATTAGCCGAAAAATTTCACAAAACAAATTTTCAACAGCACATAATTTCTTTAACTGATGCTTTGGCAACGGGAACTTTTATCACACAGGTTTCCAAAAGCAAAAAAATCGAACCCGACAGGAAAAAAGCCCTGATGTACAATGCGGGAATTTCAACGGGATTGTGTATCGGCGGAGGTTACGCAATAAATTCTTTAACCCGAAAATCCACGGATAAATTTATTGAAAACTTCAAAAGCGCAAACAAAAATTCACCAAAATTGGAAAAATACGTTGAAGGTATAAAAATTGCAAAGCCCGCACTGATTTTGGGCGGTCTTTATTATATAGTAATTCCCTTGATATCAACTTTCTTAGCCGACAGGTTTGATAAAAAATAACTTCACTCACTAAACTCACTTTACTTACGTTATAAGCATTAATCTTTTTCGACTTTTTTAACTTTAGACACAATTTTTTCGATAATGGAAAGATTTGCAAAATCGTCACGAATTTCCTGAGCTTTGCGCTCAAGTTGATTGTAAACCTGTGAATTTATTTCCCCGCCAATCAGCATCAATATTGAAGTGTAATAAAGCCAAACCATCAAAACCGCAAACGCACCTATCGTTCCGTAAACCATATTGTAAGTTTTTAAATTATTGACGTATACCGAAAAACCCCAAGACCCGACTAACCAAAATGTTGTGAAAAACCAAGTACCCGGAATTGCACTCTTACGCTTAAATTTTTCGTTTCCCTTCAAATCAGGTAAAATATAATAACTCAAAAATGCCATCAAAAACAATGCCGCAAACGCAACAGGCCAACGGATTATCAACCACACAACCGCTTCCATATCCGACATTTGAAAATGATTAATCATAAAATTGATAATTGTTCGTCCAAAGACAATAAGGTTTATACTTAAAAATAACACCAAAACATCAACACACATCATCAAAAACGATAAAACCCTCGTATAAACAAGACTTCGGGTTTCCTCCACGTTATAGGCTCTGTTCAACCCTTTCAAAACAACTGCAATCGAATTTGTCGACAAAAATATCGTCACACACAAACCGATAATTGCAATCAGTTTTCCGTGAGAAAATATCATTGCCTCGGACAATACTGTCATTATCAAATCCATAACCTGTTCCGGCATTATGTTTGAAAGAAATCTCAAAACAGGTACCATCATTGCCTTGTTTCCGAGCCAGCCGAAAATGGAAGTCAAAAACAACATAAACGGAAAAATTCCGATAACGAGCATAAAGCCCATTTCTGCCGCCATTCCGTAGAAATCATGCTTTATAACCGATATAATAAGTCGTTTGACTCCTCTTAAAAAACCTCTAAAACTCATATTTTTTAATTTCTTCCAACATGGCTTTTACAGCCTTATCAACGGGAGCTTTAATCGTACAGCCCGCAGCATATTTGTGTCCGCCTCCGCCGAAAGTTTCGCAAATTTTTGCAACATCGGCAAATTTGCTCCGCATGGAAAATTTCGTTCCGCCTGATTTCATCTCTTTTGCCACAAAGGCAATTCTTGTGGTAACAATCGCCCGAAGTTTTTCGGTCAAACCTTCCATACATTCGTCATCAGCCGAAAATCTTTCCAAATCCTTTCTGTATACGGTCATATATGCTAATTTGTCATCATAAAGAAATTTTGCTTTGCTAAGACAATATGCCTGAAACATAACGAGAGTTTTGGAATCCGATTCGTATATTTTTTTGTACATTTCGGAAGGATTTACACCTGTCTCTACCAATTTTGAAGCACACTCAAACGTTCTCGGTCTTGTGTTGTCATATCTGAAAGAACCTGTATCGGTCAAAATTGCGTTGTACAAACAAGTTGCGCAATCTAAATTGATTTTTAATTCCAATTTTTCAAATATACCGAACAACACTTCACCTGCAGAACTTGCATCGGGTTCAATAAAATTTAAATCCGCATAGGCATTGTTTGTTTTGTGATGATCAATATTTACCGTAAATTTTCCTTTATCAAAAAGAATTTTTGCATCACAAATTCTGTCAATAGCAGCCACATCAATGTTTATGACAAGATCGTACTCACGCGATTTATCAACATCGTCAAGTTGCTTAATTTCTTTAATGTTCGGCAAAAATGAATATACATCGGGGATTTTTGACACCGCCAACATATCGCATTTCTTTTTGTAATTCTGTTTTATACACGCATAAAGGGCGCACATAGACCCGAGAGTATCTCCGTCGGGGTTTACGTGAGAAATTATCAATATATTTTTGGAAGATTTTATGATATCATTAAGTTTAGAATATTCCATTCCTTGATAGTATCATAAAAACAAACTTCGTACAAAAACGGAAATTTTCCTTGAACTGTGCGGGTTAGGGGGAAAAACGAAAAAAGTTCTATACACGGATTTTATAACAACAGAGTCGCTCATTGAAGATTTGATGGGGCAAAAAGAGTTCAAAAAAGCGATTACCCGCAACAATTTGTACAAATTTTGGGGCAAAGTTGCGGGGGAAAAGTTTGCGCACAAATCAAAACCGTATTCAATGATTGGCACTACAATGGTAATAGCCTGTGAAAATGCTATCGTGGCGCAGGAATTGACCTTGCGCAAAACTCAGCTTTTGGTAAAATTTGAGCCGTATGTAAAATCCCTGAAACTCTCTGTTAAAGATTTTCATTTTGATCCGAAAAAATGGGATTGACACAATCGTCAAAATAACCTTCTCTCGTTAATATAAATATTGCGTTTACTCTGTTGCGAGCATTAGTTTTTTTCAAAATTTGTGTTACATGAAATTTCACCATATCAACACTTCTATTAATTTTCTTAGCTATTTGCGCATTCGTATAGCCAAATCTCATTAAACCGATAACTTCTTTTTCTCTTTCCGTAAAAATCATTTCAAGCCTCTTACGTTATAATTATTTATTATAAATTATTTTAATATTTTGTCAATTACCCATATAGCGAAGATTTTAGACTAAATTTTATACGCGACTATTTGTCGGTAGATGACAAATAGTAAGAGTTGTATTCTTTGATTTATGAAAACAAGAATTCGCTTAAAAAAGAAAATATTGAAAAATTTAGGAGCGCGCGTAAAATTCTTTAGGAACAAATTGGGAATTTCACAAGAAAATCTTGCTTTTAAAATAGGTGTAGACAGAACGTATATCGGAGCTATCGAACAGGGATTAAGAAGCCCTTCAATTTATTGCCTTTATACGCTTGCAGATGCCTTAAATACTACTCTTGGCGAACTTGTTGATATTAATGTAGAATGAAATTTATGAACAAAAATGCAAATCTAAAAGAAAAATTCGGTAAGAAACTTGCTTATATTAGAAACACAAGAAATCTTTCTCAAATGGAACTTGCGGATAAAATTGACAAAAGTTTCAACTACATAAGTCAAATAGAATGCGGTAAAGCCAATTTAACAATGAATATGCTGATTTTGCTTGCAGATGCGTTGGATATTGATGCCAAAGAATTATTTGATTTTTAAAAGTATAATTTGACAATTACCACCAAACTTTATATAATTGCGCTATGGCTAACATAATTCATGTACAAAAAGGAACAAAAGACATTTTGCCCCAAGAAATCAGCCAATGGCACAGGCTTGAACAAAATGCTCTCGAAATATTCACAAAATACGGATACAAAGAAATCAGAACCCCGATTTTTGAGGCTACCGAGCTTTTTGCCCGCGGTGTGGGTGATACAACGGATATCGTAAACAAAGAAATGTACACCTTTGAAAAAAGCGAACGATCTTTAACACTTCGTCCCGAAAATACCGCAGGAGTTGTCCGCTCGTTTATCGAAAACGGCATGTCAAGACTCTCCGCACCCGTAAAACTTTGGTACAAAGGTCCTATGTTCAGATACGAACGTCCGCAGGCAGGTCGTCAGCGTCAATTTCATCAGGTAGGAATTGAAATGTTCGGGATAAAAGAACCTACTGCCGATGCGGAAGCCGTAATGTTGGCGGTAGATTATCTCAATTCTCTCGGACTTAACGACCTTGAAGTTGAAATAAATTCTCTCGGTTGTCCGAAATGTCGAGAAGAATACAAACGAAAAATAAAAGAAGTCTTGAAACCCGAATTTGACAACCTTTGCGAGGACTGTCAAACCCGCTACGAAAAAAATCCTCTAAGACTTCTCGATTGCAAAGTCGAAACCTGCAAAGCAATCTTTGAAAAACCCGAAATTCAAAAGGTTATTAAATCCGACTTTTTGTGTGAAGAATGCGCTCAACACTACAAAGACTTCAAAAAATATTTGGAAAAATTAAATATAAAATACGTAGAAAACAAACTCCTGGTCAGAGGTTTGGATTATTACAACAGGACTGTTTTTGAAATCAAATCAAACAATTTGGGGTCGCAAAACGCGGTATGCGGAGGCGGAAGATACGACAGTTTAGTCGGACAATTAGGCGGAGAGGACACACCCGCAATCGGCTGGGCTATGGGAATGGAAAGATTAAATTCGCTCCTTGAAAAGCCCGAAGCAGAAAAACTTGACGGCTACATAGTTTCAAATTCTTCCGAAGACGCGTTTGAACTTGCGCAAGAATTGCGAAATAAAGGGTTGAAGGTAGAATTTGACCTTGCTAACAAAAAATTTACCAAGCAGCTTGAAAAAGCCGCAAAGGTTGCAAAGTTTGCACTTATTTTAGGGGAGGACGAAATTAGGACAAATACGGTTTCCGTAAAAAATCTTTCGACTTCCGAACAAATCAAAGTGCCAAGATGTGATATTATTAAAAGAATCGGAGAAAAAAATGGCTAATTCCGTTGATGAAGTAATTTTTAAACTTGCAAAATCGTTCAATCAAATTTTTGACGATTTAAAGTGTATGTATGTGTTTGGACCGTCCGCTGACGGAAAAATTCATGAAGATGAAGATATCGAAATTGTTGCACTTTTTGATATCGTGGACAGATCAAAACAGGCGCAAATTTGGCCCATAATAGGCAAAATCGAAACCGATATGGACGTATGTCTTGATTTATATCCGTATACCGAAGATGATTTTAAACAGGACGAAGATATCTATAATGAGGTTATGGAAGAAGGTATTTTGTACAACAACAAAGGCATAAAGGAGTAAAAATGGATAAGGTTACAATTCGTTCCGACAGAAAAGATGATTACAAATTTTATTATAAAGGTGATGAAGTTGTTTTAGGTGCAGGAAAAATCATAAGCATTGCAAACGGACTTGATGACGTTGTTTTGCCGACTTGCGCAATGAAAATTATCAATAACCTTATCGTCATTAAAGAAGACGTAAAACATAAAGAAGGTTAAGGATATTAAAATAATATAAAAATCTTGTTTCCTCTCAAAATTTGTATTATAATCGGTATAAATTGAAAGAGAGGGAATTTATGATAGATAAAACAGCGATTATTCACCCGTCTGCAAAAATTGCGGATGATGCAATTATAGGACCTTATGTCGTAATCGGAGAAAACGTTACGATAGGTCACAGAACAAGAGTTATTTCAAATGCTCATATTGAATTTGCGGAAATCGGCGACGATTGTACTATCTCGCCTTTTGCGACAATCGGTTCCGAACCGCAGGATTTGGGCTATAAAGGCGAACCTACAAAAGTTGTAATAGGTGACGGTACAATCATCAAAGAAAACGTAACCGTTCACAGAGGAGCTGCCTGCGGAGATTTTACAACAAGAATAGGTAAAAAATGTTTGCTTATGGTAGGCTCGCATGTTGCTCACAACTGTGTTTTGGCCGATCAGGTAATTTTGGCTAACCTTGTAACTTTGGGCGGTCATGTTCATGTAGGTTTCGGCGCATTTGTCGGCGGTATGAGCGTATTCCATCAAAATATCAGAATTGGCGATATGGCTATTATAAGCGGATTTTCTGCTTCACGTCAGGATATTTTGCCGTATTCAAAAGGTGAAGGCAGACCTCCTGTTCCGCGCGGACTTAATGTTATTGCAATGAAACGCAGAGGTGTTTCGCAAGAAGTAAGAACCGCAACAAATGAAGCGTTTAAACTTTTGATTTCGGAAGATTTAAACACAACTCAAGCTATCGAAAAGATTAAAGCCGAAATTCCGATGAACGAATATATTGAAAAAATGATTGAATTTATTCAGACTTCAAAACGCGGAGTTCTTCTTAAAACTCACAAATCGGGACATGAATCATTGGAGGACTAAATGAAATCAATCTGGGATAAATATGCGGAAGTTTTGGTCGATTATTCGGTCAATGTTCAAAAAGGTGATTTGGTTCAAATCAGAGCCGCAAGTGTTTACGCAAAAGAACTTGTAAAAGCGGTCTATAAACGCGTACTTGAAAAAGGTGCGCACCCTATTTTGCGTACATCTTACGAGGATATGTCGGATATTTTTATCAAACTTGCATCCGATGAACAGCTTGATTATATTGACCCGATTATCAAAATGGAATACGAAACCATTGACAAATTTATTTCAATCGGTGCGCCTATGAATACCAAAAATATGGCGCGCGCGGATTTGAACAAATTGGGCAGACGTTCAAAAGCAGCACAAGAACTTTCGACAACGCTTATGAAACGTTCGGCAAACGGTGAAGCATCTTGGGTTGTAGCGGACGTGCCGACTCACGCACTTGCACAGGAAGCCAAAATGTCGTTTGACGAATATTCGGAATTTCTGTTCAATTCCTGTTATTTGAATTTGGACGATCCCGTTGCAAAGCTCAAAGAACTTGACGAAAAACAAACAAAATGGGCAAATTATCTTAATAACGTGTCAAAAATCCGTATTACGGGCGAAAAAACCGATATAACTTTCAACGTAAAAGGCAGAAAATGGATAAGCTGTTCAGGATTGAACAACTATCCGGACGGTGAAGTTTTTACTTCCCCTGTTGAGGACGGCATTAACGGTGAAATTTATTTTGATTTCCCGCAAAATTACAGAGGAAATTCCGCAACGGGTGTTCATTTATGGATTGAGAACGGTCAGATTGTAAAATTTGAAGCCGATACGGGAAAAGACTACCTTGAAGCAATGTTCAATATGGATAGCGGTTCAAAAGGTATCGGCGAGATTGCAATCGGAACGAATGACGAAATTCAGGAAGTTACGGGCAATATTCTTTTTGATGAAAAAATCGGCGGAGCAATCCACATGGCAGTCGGAGCATCTTACCCCGAAACCGGCGGAAAAAATGTTTCGGGACTTCACTGGGATATGATAAAAAATATGAAACCCGACGGTCAACAAGGCGGAAAGATTTATGCCGACGACATCTTGATATATCAGGACGGAAAATTTCTGATATAAAATTTTAATTATAATTCAAACGAATGATTACAAAATAAATATATTTTGTAATCATTTTTAATGGGTAAGCTCCTGTTTACCACCCCCGACACAGACTTGTTAAGTAGAAATTGGCGGAAAGGTGGTGATGAAAAGTGGAATTCAGTATTATTGAAAAAGCGGATTGCGAGCTAAGGGTGGAGCAAACAGGTTGACCTGCGGTCAGCAGGGCAAGCAGGTTTGCGTAGACCCGTTAATTGCGAGCAACCAAGAAGCACTATGGCTCATTTTGCTTATAACCATAGTGCTTAGAACCACTAAATAGGGAGTTAAGAAAGTCTTAAAGGTCACGCCACCTTTAAGGCTTTTCCCTATATGCACATTATTTACTATTTTTTGAAATTTGTCAAGTGAGTTTTATAAAATCATTTTAAAACTCAATGTTTCAACAATAGTTTGAATATTAATATTCAGACGATTTTCTTTTTTTGCGGTTTCAATCGCTTTGATATCTTCAATCAGTTTCACTTTTAATGCGGGATTGTCAAGATTTGATTTCAAAAGATTATCCAAATAATTCTGCATCTGCGTAAAAACAACCTGCGCATCATTTTCTTTTGTCAAAGCCAAAATTTTGTCATTAAAATCCAAAACTTCGTTACGTTCAAGCTCCAAATATCCGTCTATTAAATCATTTACAAGCGAAAAATCCTTGTCCTCATCTTTCATTGACGGAACATAAAAACACTGCGCGCGCGAAACGACCGTTTCAATCATATCGGATTTGTCTTTTGTCAAAAAAATAAACGTAGTATTTGAAGGGGGTTCTTCAAAAGTTTTGAGCAGTGCATTTGAGGCTTCTTCCTGAAAAACCTGCCTGTTCAGTCCTTGAAGATTGCCTTCGGCATCTTTATCGCAGAATATCAAAACTCTGTGATAGTCCGAAGTTACAAGCAAATCGTTTTTTATCATTCTTGCCTGTTCTATTGAGATAACGGTTTTGGAATTGTCGTCAGAAGGTTTGTTGTCAACTTTTGAAATCGTCAAGACCGCAGGGTGCTTGTTTTCTCTAATCCAGTTGCAGTTTAAACATTGACAGGAATCATCATGAGTGCCTTTGCAGTTTAGTTTTCTTGCAATTTCAAGCGCAAGAGCGTATTGCGCATCAATATCCGAACCGTAAAAAAGAATACAATGCGCAATATTTTTTTTGTCGGAATTTATTCCGCCATCAAAATAATTCATTAAAAAAGAATATTTTTGCGTTAAATTTTCCATAAATTTTTACCTGAAAAGTGCGTTCTCAACCTCTTTTTCCACATCATACGACAGACCCGATTTAATTTTATATTCCGCATCAGTCAAATTTTGTTTAAGACGAACCAAATCTTTAAGATTAGTTTTTTTAAGTTTTTGAAGATTTAATTTTACAACGTATTCGTGCATTCCCGTAAGCCTTGACAGTTCAAAAGGTGACGCACTTTGCCCTTTGGCTTTCAAAACAATCCAACGTCTTAGCATTGTCTGCAAAACCGCCAAAATTTCGAGCGGATATTTTGTATCCAAAAGCCGTCTGTATTCCAAAAGCGCCCTGTCTTTTTCACCCGCCATAAGAAAATCCGAAAACGCAAACAAATCTTCATTGGATACGCATATTTCCTTGACCGTTTCAGCCGTAACAACATTATTCGGATAGACGAAAAGTTTGAGTTTGTCCAATTCTTTGTCAATTTGTCTGAGATTATTGCCCATTTGTGAAATTATTGCAGTCAGGGCATTTTTGTCCAATTTCAAATCTTTTTGTTTGGCAAATTTCAAAATTCGGTTTTCAAGTTCTGCGGTTTTGTAAGTAGGAATAACGGGAAACTCTTTTGCATTTTGTTTTGAGAGGAGTTTGTAGAATTTTTTACGGCTGTCAAGTTTTTTATTTTCTCCTCGAGGCAGTTGTGCAACAAAGATTATATCAAGGTTTTCGTTATTATCTTCGATTGCCTGTTCAATTTGTTTAAATTCTTTGTCCTCGAATGTTTTGGCAAAATAATCAAGACAATTAATAACGATAAGCATTTTGCCGAACATCATGGGCTGGGTTCGCAGAATAGAAATCAAATCGGGAAATTTCGGGTTGTCAAATGTTTTGAAACTCATTTCGAGAAAATTTTTATCAAGCCCTTTTTTGAACTTTTCAATTTCCTGTTCAATATCAAAATCTTCTTCACCGTAAAAGAAATAAACTGCCATAATTTATTATTAGCATAAATTTAAAACCCGTTCAATATCATCTGACTTTGTAAGGATAATCTTTCGGAATTTTCCAGCCGTTGACCTGAATTAATTTTGTACAGTAATAATTATTTGCATCTTTTTTGCAACCGTAAAATACATCTTGTTTTAGTGTATCGTATTCTTTATCGTGCCAACCGTAATCGTACGGCTCAAATTGTTTTGTGTAACCTGATGCATAGTTATTGCTCGGATTATAAAAAGGATTATAATAAAAAGCGAAATTACATTTCCCAACTTCAGAGTTAGTATTACATTTTTCAAGTTTACCGGTAAGTAAATGCCAATTACCCAAAGCAGATTTTGGCTTAATCAAAATTGAACCGTCCGCTAAGTATAAATACACATTACCCTCATCTTCTTCAGCTTTAGTTGTTTTCAAATACGGCAAAAGATATTTTTGCATGCCTTCCAATGTTCTCAGCTCATTTACCCAATCTGTTTTGTCTCCGTTTTCAAGTTCTGACATATTTAATGCCTGATTCATAACCGAATAAACCTTTTTCAACTTCGTTTCCACAACATGATTATTATGCTTTTGAATCAGTGTCGGAATAGTCATAGCCACAACAACACCGATAATGCCGAGAGTTATGAGAACCTCTGCTAAAGTAAAACCTTGTTTCATACTATCTCCTTTCTCATAAAAACATTATAACATAAAAAGATATATATGTATACCCTTTATCAAAATAGATATATAAATATCGTTAATAAAACGTTACATATATAGTATTAATAAATAAACAGTAAGGAGTCGCCCTATGACATTTTTGGATAAAAATTTTTTGGGGAGAAAATTTAAAGAATATAGAAAAAAGGCAAAAATGACTCAAGAGGAGTTAGCCGAAAAAATTGATATTGCCGAAAAACATTACGGAAAACTTGAAAGAGGGTTGTTTATGCCGAGTTTGGAAACTTTTTTTCGACTTGTTGAAGTTTTGGATATTCCGTTATCCGAGTTTGGTTTGAATATTGACAAAAATAACCTTAATCCTAAAAAAGAAGAACTTCTAAAAGAAATTATTATTGCCAATGATGCTGAAACAGAATTAATAATCAATTTTATCAATTCGTTAAAACAATTCAAAACCGCAGCTAAAACCACTTCATAAGCGGTCGGATTTCTCCGCATTCAAGCCCGTATTCTTTCGCTTCTTCGCTTTGCAATATCGTATCAATCCTTAATCTTTCGGTTATAGGCTCCTGCAAAAACACTTCTCCCGTTTCTCGATTAAAAACTTTTGCGTAATTTAATCCTTTATTGACACAATACGGCAATCTTATTCTGTTTTCCGCCTCATCATACCACGCAAGCCCGTGGGTTCTGCAAACAATCCCTCTGTGCGGGTAAACGGAACATTTTTTATCAATCAAAAAAGGACATTTGTGCATTTTGGGGCGTGTTCGTTTTAGTTTGTCTATTTCAGCCTTAATCTTATTTTTCAAATCGTAAGGCAATTTCATAAACCCTGCCATCAAATATTCCATTTCCAACTGCGAGAACGGATATTCTCCGACTTCACAACACATTGAACAACCCGGTTTGCACTTTATGTATTCGCATTGTTCTTCAAAATATTTATCAAGCCTTTTATCAAGTATTTTCAAAAATTCTTCATACCGTTTCAACATCAATAAACCCTTACAAGCGAGTACTTTCTGCCCGCCTCGATTACGTGTAAATTTACTTTTTCCAAAACTTCGGGAATATCCTTATTTTTTACTATCGTCAAAACATCTTTATCAAACAGAATTTTGTCGGGTTCGGGATTTTCTTCGTTTAACGAAACATAATTCACCTTATCACCGTAATAATACAAAACCGAATACTTGCGCCCGTTATTGATTACGGCAATTTTGTTTCCGTTGTCTTTTGCAAATTTTGCAAAACTCATCAAATCGTTTTGCCCGAATTTGTAATCAACATTATAATAAAGTTTTGTTCCAAATGCCGAAATTACAAGCATAAAAAGCACATACAAAGAAAATACCGCTTTCGGATTTTTCTTATAAGCCGAATAAATACTCAAAATCCCGAAAATTCCTATTGCAAAAATGCTGAACCATTTTGCGCCCGAAAGATCAGAATAAAGTTGTGCGGGTAAAAAGAACTTCATAAAACATGCAACAAATGCCGCAAGCGCAAATATTGCACCGACTGCAAAAACAGATATATTAATTGATTTTTCAAATTTTTTATCGGCAATATACCCCTCCCAAACATATCCCAAAATGTTTGCCGTAAAGAAATATACGGGCAAAATATATGTAATCAATTTGGTGCTTGAAGATGAGAAAAACAACATTACGACCGCAAATCCGATAATATTAAACATCAAATATTTGTTGTTTAACCAATCAATTTTGGTACGGGATTTAATTTTTTCAATCCCTGATGCAACTGCCGAAAATATCCAAGGGAACAATCCCCACAAAACCGTCAGAAAATAGAAATAGAAAGGTTGTTTTCTTCCTATTTCATTTGAGTTTAAAAATCTTTCCAAATGATGTTTTACAATATATTCGTTATAAAAAAGCGGGTTGTGGATTTTAAACATCACAACATGCCAAGGCAAAACAATCAAAAAGAAAAGTAAAAATCCGACCAAAAAATATTGCGGTTTGAAAATTTCTTTGAAAGTTTTGTTGTAAAGCGTGACAAAAAACATTGTCGCAAACGGCACGACAAACCCCGGTATTCCCTTTGCCATTACCGCCAAGCCCGAAAATATATAAAACAGCCACCAAAAATATTTTTTGTTCTTATCTTCTGCAAACTGGGTCATAAACCCGAACATTACGGAAAATCCTACACACGTTGTAACAACAATATCAAGTATGGCAAACTTTGCAAGGATAACAAATTCCAAAGAGGTTGCAAGGATTAACGCGGAAATCAGCCCGTACCTTTTTGACACAACCCTTTTTCCCGTCAAATATACAAGCAAAACTGATAAAGTTCCGTACAACGCAACGGGAAATCTTGCCGTAAATTCGGTTATTTTTCCGAAAATAGCGAACGACAGGCATTCACCCCAAAAATACAGAGGCGGTTTTTCAAAAAAGTATTCGCCGTTCAAATAAAGTGTCAAAAAATCTTTTCCGTTAAACATATCGCGCGCCATTGAAACATAGCGGGTTTCGTCAACGTCCATAAGCGCGTAGTTCCCTATGTTAAAGAAAAATATAAAATAACAAATTACTACAAGCCCCAAAAACGTGAATAAATCACTGCGCTTTTTAATAAAATCAATAATCTTTTCCATATTTTTATCCCCGAAATTATTCTATCATAAAAATTTTTTCATTTTTTATATTTTATTGCTTATATCACCAAAATATATAATAAAATTTTCCGACCTCAACGTAGTGAGCAATAATTGTAGGCGAAACAACAACAAAGGCGGACACTGTCTGAACGATAAGCATTGATAGACCCTGAATCAAGTTCAGGGTGACACAGAGTGAGTTTGTTCGCCTTAGGTTAAGCCGTACAAATTATTAGCGAACAGAGTTCTGGTCGGGAGTTTCTTTGGGTACTTTCTTGTCGGTACAAGAAAGTACCTGTAGTGGAGTTTGAAGGTATATATCCAAATACAAAAAAAATCTATAAATACTAATACAGATTAAAGAGGTTTATACACATGATAATATTTTGACTTTTTAAAAATCATTATTAAATAAAATATATGTTTATAATGGAGTTTTTTAGAAAAACAAAAACCTGCAATCACCCAAAAATCAAACCTGATGTTGATTTTGCATATTGCCCCGATTGCGGAGAATTAATTGAAAACCGCTGGTATCTTGTCAGATGCGCTTGTTGCGGGGTAAAATTGAAAGGTTTGATTAAAAACGGTGAAATCGTACCCGAAGAACATTTTTGCCACAACTGCGGAACGCGTGAATACGTTGTCGAAAGAATAGATAAAATAAACTTTATTGATATAAGCTATGCAGTGCTTGTAAAAGCCGTAGTTCCCAATGATTATGAAAACTTTACACAAAGCTGGGTCGATTCTAAAACACAAGATTGCAAACCGAAACTGCTGCAACAATTCCGATAAAATCCGCCAATAGCCCTGTCAACATTGCGTATCTGAGTTTTGAAATTCCGACCGAACCGAAATATACCGCCAAAACGTAGAATGTAGTTTCGCTTGAACCCACCATTACGGCAGAAAGTTTTGTTGCATAATCGTCAGGTCCGAAGTTGTTTGCAATATCCGAGAAAACTCCCAATGCCGCCGAACCCGAAAGAGAACGAACAATCATTAACGGAATTGTGTCTGCGGGAACATGAAAATGCGCAAGCAAAGGCGCAAAAGAATTTTCTATCATTTCAATTATTCCCGAAGCCCGAAACATTGATATTGCAACAATAATCGCCACAAGATACGGAATTATGCCAACCGCAACTTTAAACCCGTCCTTTGCTCCGTCCGTAAACGTTTCGTATAAAGGCACACGTTTAAAAAGTCCTGCTGTAAGGATTGTGAGAATTATTACAGGCAAAGCCCAAAGTGAAATTGCGTTCATAATTTGGCTAAGCATTCTCTGCCTCCTGAACTTCGGACGTTGTTGTATCACAAGTTTGAGGCGACCAATATTTTTCAAAGATTTTTGCGATAATTATTGCACTTACAAATGCTATTGTCGTTACCAAGAGCGTAGGTGCGATTATTTCGGTCGGGTTTTTTGCTCCGATACCTATCAAAACTGCAATTACGGTTGCGGGAATAAGCTGAAACCCTGCAGTATTCATTGCCAAAAGCATACACATAGCATTTGATGCGGAAGATTTGTTTTTGTTGTGTTTTTGAAGTTCTTCCATTGCCTTAAGCCCCATTGGAGTAGCCGCATTGCTCAATCCGAGTGCATTTGCGGAAAAATTCATTGCTATATCACCGATTGCGGGGGAATTTTCGGGGATTTCGTTGAAAAGCCTTTTTGTAATCGGTTTAATAATTTTGGCAATAATTTCAACAAGTCCCGATTTTTCGGCAATTTTCATCATTCCGAGCCAAAAGGCCATAATTCCGATAAGCGAAAACGCTACTTTGACTGACAGTTCCGCCCCTTGCATAATAGCGTTTACGACTTCGGAGAGTTTTCCGTTCAAAGCTCCTGCAATAATTGATATTACGATAAGAAAATAAAAAATATAGTTCATAAAATGATTAAAACACTAAAACGAATACGAGGTCAAAAATTTTACAAAACGGCAAGAATAAGTTTTTTTATAAGAACGAGCTGTTCTTCTTTTGCCAGTGATAATATGTCATTGATGTCCGATTTTAACTGCGAAGTTGCAGTATTTTGGGAGTTGGAATATTCTAATAAATCATTCGGAGTTATCTTTAATACATTACAGAGTTTTACAAATGAGGTAAGTGAAGGATAACTTCCACCTGCCTCAATTCGAGCAACCTGCCTGATATCTATATCAATAAATTCTGCTAACATCTCCTGAGTAAGATTATGTATCGACCTTAAATGTTTAATTTTTTTACCCAATAAATTTTTATCCATAAAGCCCCTTGTTTTATAGTAGTGGGAAATAGTTAAAACTATTATGTAAAATATTGCATAATTTTGCTTGACTTTATGGAATAAATAGCATATAATAGATTTATAATATGCAATTTTTGTCAGAAAGGAATTGGGAGAATGAAAAAACAAAATTTAAAAAACGGATTTACTTTAGCAGAAGTCCTCATCACCCTCGGCATTATAGGTGTTGTCGCAGCGGTCAGCATGCCGATTTTAATTCAGAATGTCAATGAGCGTGTTAATGCGGAGCGCGAGGCAAACATTGCTTTCAAAATTAATCAGGCAATGGAAAAAATGCGTGCGTTGGGACTTTTGAATGCAAGTTACGGAACAACCGAGGCGTTTGTGGATGAACTTCAAAATCATTTGAAGATTGCAAAGCGTTGTGATTCTGCACATATCGCAGAATGTTGGCCTACTGCTACGGTAATTGATACAAACGGTGAAGAATATGATGTAAGTGATGCAAAAACGGGAAGTGATTTGCGGCTAAAAACAAATACAAATAACGTAGGTATCGTTTTGGCAGACGGAGCTGCAATTATTCTTAACTACAATCCCGAAGCAAAAACCTATGATGTAGGAGATGCTATAAAAGCATCAAAAGATGCGGTTGGCGGTAAATTTTATACAACAAATCTTACCGCAGGACTTTATTACGTAACAGATGTCAACGGACGCAAAGGTCCGAACAGTCAACAAGCAGATAAGAAGAACGACATCAGAAGTTTCAACGGAGCAAAATTCGGAACGGGATGTGCAGGAACAAAAGTCGATGGCACATGCGTATTTCAGATAGCATCCTACGAACCTGTAACGGATGCATCAAAATCGGCGTACATAGCATGGTATGATACAAACCCGTCACAACATTCAAGTCGGGGTTATACCAGAGAAGATTATTGGCAGGGTGCAATAGATGCATGTGATGCAATCGGCATGAAACTACCGGATAAAGACGAACTTCTTCCCCTCTATGCAAAGAAAGGACAGGACGGAATTCCGTCCTCCGGCTGGTTTTGGTCGTCGTCAAAGAACGGTACGGACAACGCGTGGCTCGTGTACTTTGACAATGGTTACTCGTACATCAACAACAAGAATCTCCGACTCGGGGTCCTCTGTGTAGGTAAGTAATTTTTTGGGGCTAAAGCCCCAAAAAGAGGTATGGAGGTATAGAGGTATGGAGGAATAGCCTTTTACATAAATAGCTATTCCTCTATTCTTCTAATCCTTTGTACCCCTCACCCATTTTTCTAATGCTCAAACTTCGTTTTCGCATTAAAAAACTTTCCTCTGTCTTGACCTGCTCGCGTTAAACGGCAATTCCGCGTTTTGTTTTCAGCGATTTTATCGCTATCAAACAAAAGCGCTCCAGCC
>CADBNI010000016.1 GCA_902795965.1 uncultured bacterium | reverse complement strand
ACCCGTTCCCATCCCGAACACGGTCGTAAAGACTCATAGCGGCAAAAATACTTGGCGGGCCACCGCCTGGGAAGATAGCTCGTTGCCAGCGCCTATTTTAAAAAAGAGAATTAATCGGTTGGTTGATTCTCTTTTTTGTTTCAAAGGAGTTATATTGCTAATCAATTCAATCAATTTTAAAAATAGTGCAACACCGAAATTTGGTGCTATAGTTAATTTGGATAACGTTGCAGTCAGGTTAAGACAACCTGAAAAGGTTAAAGAATCGTTTTCTTATCTTACTGAAAACTGCCCAAATGATAGGCTGGAATTGCATTTAGCTTATGATGGATGGCTAAATATTGCAGTTATTGATAAATTTAATAATAAAAGGGCTTTGGATTTAACGCTGGATTTAGTTGATGAGTTATTTAAATCTTCAGAACAATCTATAACAAAAAAATTGGTATTGTCATTTAAAACGTTAAAGTTAGGAATTGAACGTGATATTCTTATGTATAACGAAAAGATACCAACACCTGAAATGTTAGATTATGAAAAATACAGAACACGTAAAATAATGGCAAAAATGGTCGAGAAAGATGAGATTTTATCAGATGCATTTTTTATTGATTAGGTTGTAGGTCAAGCATTGCTTGACAACAATTATTCTAAATTTATATTTATTTTATTCAGGCAATGTCTGCTACTCTTTGAAATTTTATAGTGTATAGTCTATAATTTCACAAATTCAACTTTGTAATTAATAATTTCCATCAATATAAATAGTTCTTTTATTGACAGGCTTTCGCGCCTCAGTTTGTGTCCCAAACTTTTGGGAGTATATAGTTTACCTGTTTTTGCTGTCATTAATTCGGCTAATTTTTTAATTGTAATGCAATTTTGCGCCAAAAGGAGCTTTATAATCATTCTCGGTGTCATTTTTTAATTATATTCCTATTGACAAACAGGTTAAAATAGTTTATAATAAGGTACAAATATGGAGCTTAAACTACAAATAAGGAGGATTACTACATATATGGAGAAGAATTTATTTTTAAAAAAAGGATTTACTTTGGCAGAAGTCTTAATTACTCTCGGCATAATTGGAGTTGTGGCGGCTATGACAATGCCCGTTTTGGTGCAAAATTACAAAAGAATTGAGACTGCTTCAAGATTAAAAAAGTTTTATTCAATGATGAATCAAGCAATTAAATTATCTGAATTAGATAATGGAGATGCTGATACTTGGACAAAGGCAGATACTCAAACAGATGAAGAAGGAAATACTGACGGTGATGCACAAAATGTTGTAGTAAAAGATTTTTTTATGAAGTATCTTGCACCTTATATTAAGTATGTCAAATATGAGGACGGTAAAAATATTATTGATGCTGACGGTAATAAAGATACTGTGACACCTGCAATATATTTTGTCGATGGTTCATCTGTTGCAATATGGAATGGCGGTTGTATGGATTTTATATATGATGTAAACGGAAAAAGAAATCCAAACGAAGCAGGTCGTGACCAATTTAGATTTATTATGTGTTTTAGTGATGAAAAAAGAAAAATATATACCGGAAAAGAAAAAATTATGTTTTATCCCATAACAAATTTTCAAAGTTATGGAAATATCGCAACACCTCGTGAAACAATGCTGAGTAATTGTAAAAATGATGGTAGTTTTTGCACAATCTTAATCATGCAAGACGGTTGGGAGATAAAATCCGATTACCCGTATAAGTTATAAAAAAATAATTTGTAAACTTTTGTAAATATTTAAAAATTGGTGATATTATTAATGGTTTTTAAAAAAAGTATGTTATCTTCTATAACAAAGGAGGTAATTATGGTTAAACTTACGGCAAAAGAATTAGAAATTTTGCAGCTTGTTGCTGAAGGGTTGAATAATATTGAAATCAGCAAGATTATGGTTACTACAGTACATACGGTTAAGGCACATTTAACCTCAATTATGAAAAAATTGGGGGTCACAAATCGAACTGCGGCAGCTTATGTTGCACTGAAAAATCATATGGTTAAATAGATTTTGGATGCAAATAAGTGTCGATAAATTCGGTTAAAATACCAATATATTTTTTACCTTTCGGGGTATGAATATTAAGGTTGCTAAACCCGTTATTCATCAAATTGTCGATAACTTCTTCATTCGATTTGTTCAATGATTTTTTTTCGTAATATGCGGCTATAATTCCTGCACGCCTTTTGCCTTTTTCGCAGTGCATATAAGTTTGTTTCGGGTTGCCGGTTATTGCATTAACAACTTGTTGAAACAAATTTTCTTCGGGCAGGTTGTCAAGTCTGTGCGAGTATTTTATATTAACATATTTTATGCCGAAAAGTTTGCAGAAAAATTTTTCGATATATTTTTTGATGTAAGAAGTATTGCGTAAATCAATTATTTGCGTAATATTATTTTGTTTCATTGTATAAAGTCTGTATGGTGACGTTACGGCTTTGCCGCGAATCAATTTGTCGTCAACTTTTATCATATAGCGGGGTAATATTTTCATATTATTTATAAATACGGTAAAAAATAAAATTGCTAAATATATTAAGATTGTTAAATCTTGACGGAATACTTTCAGCACGTACAATATACTTGTATATAACCGAAGGGAGTAAAAAATGTTGGATCGTATACAAGTAACAAAAGAAGTAGAAGAAATGTGCTGCGTTAAACGCGGTGTAAAAGGTGTACCCGCTCCTATTCCTCAAGAAGGAGAATGGACAAAATGCAAAGAGATTAAAGACATTTCAGGTCTTACTCACGGATGCGGATGCTGCGCACCTCAACAAGGTACTTGCAAATTAACATTGAATGTTAAAAACGGTGTTATTCAAGAAGCTCTTGTTGAAACTATCGGTTGTTCCGGTATGACACACTCTGCTGCTATGGCAGGTGAAATTCTTCCCGGAAAAACTATTTTGGAAGCATTAAATACAGACCTTGTTTGTGACGCTATTAACGTTGCAATGAGAGAATTGTTCCTCCAAATCGTTTACGGCAGAACTCAAACAGCGTTCTCTGAAAACGGTTTGCCTGTCGGAGCAGGTCTTGAAGATTTGGGTAAAGGACTTTGCTCAATGTGCGGTACTATCCACTCTACAAAACAAAAGGGTGTAAGATACTTGCAGTTGACTGAAGGCTATATCTTGGAATTGGGTCTTGATAAAAATGATGAAGTTATCGGATACAAATTCGTTAACCTCGGCAAAGTAATGGACGCTATCAAAAAAGGCGAAGATGCAGGCGAAGCGTTCAAGAAAAATATCGGAACATACGGCAGATTTGCTGATGCGGTTAAAACAATCGACCCGAGAAAAGAATAATTTATCAAAGTATGGTAAGTAAGATAAGTTTGATAAGCAGTATAAGTACTTTACAAATTTATCAATTTGAATATGATACGTACTTACCATACTTATCGAACTTAACAAACTATCTTACTAAAATTAACAGAAAAGGAAAATAAAATTATGGCAAATTTTGAAGGAAAAGACAGACGTGAGGCTACTTTGAAAAAAGTTTTGCCCGAATACGGCTTTAAAAATCTTGATGAAGCCCGCGAATTATGCCTTTCTAAAGGTATTGATGTTGACAAAATAGTTAAAGGCATTCAGCCGATTGCTTTTGATAATGCATCTTGGGCTTATACATTGGGTTGCGCTATTGCAATCAAAAAAGGTATTACAAACGCTGCCGATGCTGCAGAAACTATCGGTTTGGGCTTGCAGGCATTTGCAGTACCGGGTTCTGTCGGCGATACAAGAAAAGTAGGTATCGGTCACGGCAACTTGGGCGCAATGCTTTTGAGAGAAGAAACAAAATGTTTCTGTTTCTTGGCAGGTCACGAATCTTTTGCGGCTGCAGAAGGTGCAATCGGTATTGCAAGAAACGCTAACAAAGTAAGAAAAGAACCCTTGAGAGTTATCTTGAACGGTTTGGGTAAAGATGCCGCTTACGTTATTTCAAGAATTAACGGTTTCACTTCCGTAGAAACAGAATATAACTACAAAACCGGCGAATTGAAAATCGTTAAAGAAACTCCTTTCTCTGACGGTGAAAGAGCGCAAGTTAGATGCTACGGTGCTGATGACGTATCCGAAGGTGTTGCGATTATGATCAAAGAAGGTGTTGACGTATCTATTACAGGTAACTCAACCAACCCGACACGTTTCCAACACCCTGTTGCAGGAACATATAAAAAATGGTGCTGGGAAAACGGCAGAAAATACTTCTCTGTTGCATCAGGCGGCGGTACGGGAAGAACACTTCACCCCGATAACGTAGCAGCAGGCCCCGCATCTTACGGTATGACCGATACAATGGGCAGAATGCATGGTGATGCACAGTTTGCAGGTTCATCATCAGTTCCCGCTCACGTAGAAATGATGGGTGTAATCGGTATGGGTAACAACCCGATGGTAGGTGCAACAGTTGCATGTGCCGTTGCAGTTGCTCAAGCTATGAATAAATAATTCAAATTTTTATACACTGTTGTTATGAGATTCTTCGGCTGTTTGTCATTCTGAGCGCAGCGAAGAATCTCATAGCTTTTCAGCCTCAGAATGACATATAATTGTTTATTAGCTTGGTTGTATTTTTTTAAACAAAAAGCCGACGAAATTTTTCGTCGGCTTTACATATCCCAACAGCTATTTTGCGATAGCATCTTCGGTTTCTTCAATCTTTTTCATCACTTCTTCTATCTGTTCTCTGAAATATTCCAGAAACAGACCGATTTCTTCCTTAAAGCTGTATGCACCGGGCCAAGCAATGTATCCGTACATAATTTACATCTCCTTATTATTTCTAACCACATATTTAATATCGGTTTGAAAGGAGAAATTCTTTAGAAATCGGGTTAAATTTTTAATAATTTGTTACAATAAGAATTTATGTCGCTGCACATATATTTTGGAATATATTCTGTGCCGTAGTTTTGAGCGATTTGTTTTATGTTTGATGCTGCAGAGATTATTATGATTTTTGAATTTTTGTATTCGTTGAAGAATTTTATTTGTTTGATAAACCATTCTCCCGCGTAAAGAGGCAGAAAATCGGGCTCCATTTGCATGTCGGTTAGGATAAAATCGAAAGGTTCGTCTATTGATGTCAAAAGCCTTTCTACTCCTTGTTTTGCGGAATTTGCGGTTTCGATTGTAACTTTGTTTTCAAAAATTTCACGAACTGCGCTTTCGTGATACTTAACCCATTTTTCGGAATCATCAACGATTAAAATTTTCATAATTTTATAATAACACAAAAGCCGCTTGATAGCGGCTTTATCATTATAATATTCTTACACTTTAAATGCAGAAATCCATTACCTTGTTAGGCTACACTTGAAAAAATATGCTCGATATGCTAAAATGTCATTGTGGAGTGTGAATATGGCAAAAATTTTAGTAACAATGCCTGACGATTTTTTACACAGAATTGACGGCATTGCATCAAATGAACAAAGAACAAGAAGTGAATTAATCCGAGAGGCATTACGTACTTATATGCGCCGTTTGGGTGTCCAAAACCCTCAAAAAGCAGAAAAAGATGCCAAAACTCTTGAATCATTGATTGGTTAAAAATGTATTTGTAAATAATTTTTACTAACCTGTCAAAAAATTTTTTGACGGGGTTTATAATATCTGAAAGAGGTAAAAATTTATGCAATCAAATTTAACTATCAATCCATACAGACCTGCTTTTCAGGCTAATGTTTCTCCCGATTTTATAAAAGCGGCTGACAATTTTTATAAAAAAGGCAACCAAGGATATAAGTTTGAAAACTTTATGGAAAAAGTCAGAGCGTTTGAAAAATCCTACGGCTATAATGACGTAAACATTGTTCACGACAAAGTTATTATGAACGGCAAAACAACTCACGTTCTATATGCAATCAAAGACGGTATGAAACCCGGTGAATACGTGGTTTTAACCGCAAAAGACTGTTTCAGAAAAGTTCTCGAAAAATTCTCTCACATTAATGAGTACGAATTCACAATGAAAATGTCGCAACAAACCCGTTAAAATGTTGCTTTGTGGAAGTGCTTTTTGCCTTTGCGGATTTTTAGTCCGTTTTGCAAATCCGTTTTGCCAAACATTTTGTCTAACGCGGAAACAGTTTCGTCATTAACGCTTACACCGCCCTGCTGAACAAGACGTTTTGCCTCGCCTTTGCTTGCACAAATCGCACATTTAACCAACAAATTTACAATCGAAATTTCTCCGTTTTCCAAATCTTCGTCAGTTAATTTTGTAGTCGGCATATTTTCGCTGTCACCGCCTCCTGAAAACAGTGCAAGTGCAGCAGCTTTTGCCTTTTCGGCTTCATCTTTTCCATGGACAAGTGCGGTCAGCTCATATGCAAGAACTTCTTTTTTCTCATTAATCCGATTGTCTTCCCAGTTTTCCATTTCGCGGATTTCGTCCATAGAAAGGAACGTAAGCATTTTTATGCACTTCATCACGTCGGCATCATCAACATTTCTCCAATACTGATAAAATTCAAACGGAGAAGTTTTTTCTGGGTCAAGCCACACCGCACCTTTTGCGGTTTTGCCCATTTTTTTGCCTTCACTGTTCAAAAGCAGGGTAATTGTCATAGCATAAGCATCTTCCCCTGTTTTTTTGCGGATTAAATCCGTTCCCGCAAGCATGTTGCTCCACTGATCGTCACCGCCAAACTGCATATTACAGCCGTAATTTTTATGTAAATAATAAAAATCGTACGACTGCATAATCATATAATTAAATTCAAGGAAACTAAGTCCTTTTTCCATTCTTTGTTTATAACATTCGGCTCTGAGCATATTATTAACTGAAAAACAAGCTCCGACCTCTCTCAAGAGTTCAATATAGTTCAAATCAAGCAGCCAGTCGGCATTATTAACCATAATAGCTTCATTGTCACCAAAAGTAATAAATCTTTCCATTTGTTTTTTGAAGCAATCGCAGTTATGCTGAATAGTTTCGGGTGTCATCATTGAGCGCATGTCGCTTCTCCCCGAAGGATCGCCGATATAACCCGTACCGCCTCCGATTAAGACAACGGGTTTGTTTCCTGCCATTTGAAGTCGTTTCATAAGGCAAAGTGCCATAAAATGTCCGACATGCAAACTGTCGGCAGTCGGGTCAAACCCTATATAAAAACGCGCACCGCCGTTGTTGATTAATTCCTTAATCTCTTTATCGTCCGTAACCTGAGCAATAAGCCCTCTTTCCTGCAATTCTTCGTAAATGTTCATAATTTCTCCTTACTTCAAATATAACAGAAAAATATTTTAAGTAAAACAGCAAAAATGCAGATAAAAAAGCCCATAGGGCTTTAATTATCTTTATACCATTCAATATTTCTTGTAGCATACATTACAAGTGATATTATCAAGAATAATCCGAAACTGCCTAATATTAGTGAAAAATCCTGTAATGCCAAAAGTACATATAAGAACAAATATAGTAATGCCATAATTACAGAGATAAATATTGTAAATCGTATATTCTGTTTATGTGTAATTACAAAAAATGTATATAAACTCATTAATGTTATTGTCATTAATGCCGATATTATATAAGAACCGCAGAAAGATACAAATTCCGACATTGATGTCAACAATAAATAAAATATGAGCATTGCGGCACCCATCATTAAGTATTGAAGTTGATGTATCGGAGTTTCTTTTTTGGAAGTTATTTCAAAAATAAAATAAGCAAGAAATGTTAGTGCTAAAAACAAGAACGCATATTTTACCGCTCTTGTTGACATTCTGTAATTGTCAACAGGCATCAAAAGCTGAACGCCGAGAGTCGGAGATTTGAGTTCGGTTAATGATATTGCAGGAATATTCCATTCTGCATCAAAACCGTTTTTATTAATTTGTTTGTCGGTGGGAAGAAAATTCCCGACAAAACTCGGATTTTGCCAATTACCGCTTATTTTGATTGAATTTGTAATACCTGCGGGAACTGCATTAATTTGATTTATACCTCTGATTTTGTAACTTACTTCAAAGGGTATTTCATTGTTAGGAATATCTAAAAATTTTAATATTTTATTGCTTTCTTCTGAAACATAATCTTTGTTTAGCAGTTTAACTTTAGGTTGTTCTACAAAACCGCGCGCATCGGTTACAAGATATTGAAATAATATTTTTGAATTTTTAAGATTTCCGAAATTATTTTTAAAAGTTCCTTTTAAAAATACGTTTGCCGTATATACCGGAATTTTAAATACACCTTTCTTGCGTATTTCGGTTGAAATTTTAATTTCCGCATTATAATTGTTCAACTTAAAAGGTTTGTATTCGTTTTCCACGTTTGTCCCGAGCATCAGTTCAGGGGCATTTATTACTTGTTCATTAGCCCATGAAAGTTGTACCGCATTTACGGCTTCTTCTTTGTAGGCACTTCTTTCGTTGATAATATTACTCAAAAATCCTATCGGTATTAGCAGGATTAAAAGCATTCCCAACAGAATGTAAAATTTTTTTAGTTTAACATTTTTTTCTTTTTGCATGAAGTTTTCCATATTTTTTCTCCTTTAATAATTTTGCTTATATAATATTTTTAATTATAAGTCAATAAATTTTAAAAATTGTATTTACAATTTTTAATAATATACATTGGGACAAGAGAAATTTATGCCGTAATAATCCAATCAAGCAAGAATAAAATCAAAGAAAAAATACTGTGCGAATTTAATTATTAATTAAAAAATAAAATATCAAAATAAGAAAATCATAATATAATGGCAAAAAAATTTTTTTAGAGTTTTATAAATATCAAAAAGGAAAAATATGGATAATATAAATTTTACGGGTGCATTTCTTATTAAAAACCCGACCCCGCGGGTATGGCGCAATATCGAAAAAATTTTACCGAAAAGAAAAATTGTATTTCAACAATTTGGTGACGAACAAGACAAATTTGTTATCGTAAAAGATTGTTATGACAAACAGGTTGCAGATGCGATTAAGAAAAAACGTCTGAATTTTAAATTTTATCCCGAAATAAATTTAAAATCGCGGCTTGATCCTTATTTTCCCAAAGAAGCAGAAGAATTTGTTAATGCTCAAACGGTTTGTTTAGAAAAAAGCGAATTGAAAAGATATTTTAAAGAACCCAAAAATTTATTCAAAGTAAAAAAATACAAATGGAAACCCAACGATCACATAGAACAAACGCTAAATGCTTTGGATTTAAAAATTGAAAACTCCAAAATCGAAATTAAAAACGGAGTTACAATAATTCGCGATAAAAACGGAAAAATTCTTGCAAAAGCCTCTCCAAACAATCAAAAAGGTGTTAATTTCGTATATGTCTTGTCTGATAACGGAACAAAAAAACTTGCCGTAAGTTATACGGGAGCAACCGAACCGATATACGATATCGTTAAATTTCAAAAGAAATTTCTTGAGGCATTGAATACCGACAAAAACAGAATAAGACCGAAATCTTATTCTGCTGATTCTTAAATACTAATTGTCATCCTGAGCGTTAGAATCTCATAATATTTTAAAGCTAAATTCTGTTATGCCAAACTCCGCCTTTTCTGTCAACTAAAGCGTCATAGCAAGACCAAATTCTAAAAACACCCGTCAAACCCAAAACGGCATGAGTAACATTTTTTTCATAACCGCAATCGTTAACTGCCTGACCTATTCCGGGCCAAATAATAAGTGACAGAGCCGCTGCACCAACCGAACGACCGCTTACTTTACCGTTTCTGCCGTGTGTACCCGCAAAAGCAGGAGTTGACAAAGATAAAATTCCAAATGCCATAAATAATACAAATAACTTTTTCATATTCTTTCTCCTTTAAACCTATTATACAATAAAGTTTTTAGTTTGCGCAATTCTTGAGGGTTGGCAGAATTTAAACTTGATTTGTGGAAAATGTCATATAATAATTTATTTTTTATACCACACTCCAAAATTTTCAATTTTGTTTTTTAATTCTTCATAATTGCCGTCAAAATTTATACATCTGTCATCTATTATTAAATAAGCAGGCTCTTTTACATTTGTAACATTTTCTACATATTCATCAAGTCTGTTTTTAATAACCCATTTTGAAGCGATTAAAGAATTTCTTGTGGTAAAAATTACTATTTTGTAATCTTGCGATAACTCTTTAATTAAATTATATGCACCGTCTTTGATTGGCGGAATATAATTTTTATCGTAATTTCCGTCATAAGTGTTCAATACACCGTCTAAATCAAATAATATTGTTTTCTTAATCATAATAATATCCTTTATTGAGAAATATCAATGAAATAATATTTATTATAAATAATAATTGAGAAAATGCAATATGGTAAACTTGGAAAATTTATCAGAAATAAAAGACTACAAACAGGTGCAACATTAAATAAATTTGCTATCGAAAATGATATAGAACCTGCTATATTAAGTCGTATAGAAAATTTAAAACAAGATATAAAGATTGGTGTTTTGGTAAAAATAGCAAACGGATTTAACACTACACCTTCAAAGTTGTTGTCTGAATTTGAAAAAGATTAAGTTCAAAATACTGTCTAAATCAAATAATATTGTTTTTTTTAATTTATCTGTCATACCTGCTTCTAATCCTATTATATCACAAGTGCCACTTGTGGACAAGTCCGACTTGTGAAACGAAAATATTATTATGGTCAAAGAGTTTAGAAAACAGTTAGGTGAAAGGATTAAACAAATTCGTGAAAGCAAAAAACTTTCAAGAGAAGATATTGCGTTTGCATGCAATTTTTCAGGCTCGTACATGGGTATGATTGAAAGGGCTGAATATGATTTTAAAATTTCTAAACTTTATAATATTGCAAAAGCTCTAAATGTAGATATTTGTGAATTATTTGATTTTAAAAAATAAAGTCTGTAGGGTGCAATTATTTGCACCAAATAAAAATATTAAAAATGACGGAATTTACCCCGGATGCGATTAATCACTTCGCTCGCATTAAACGTGCCTACGGTTTTCTTTTTCATAAATTTCATTTATTTCAAAGAAAAGCCTTCGCACTCTGCTCGCTCGTTCCGAACGCTATAAAGTGCTTACGCACTTAGCGTTTAAATCTATACCGAAGCAAATAAAAAGGACGAGATAAACCCGTCCTTTTTATTTACCCCGGATGCGATTCGAACGCATGACCTACCGCTTAGAAGGCGGTTGCTCTATCCAGCTGAGCTACCGAGGCTTACTTAATTATCCTAACACGAAAAAAAAAATCTGCAACTTATTTTTTTAATTTACAACAATATTGCATTCATTATATATCCCACAACAATAAACGATACAAACAAATACCCTGTAAATAACCACAACATGCGCCATTTCAAGACTTTATGCAGCATTATCATTTCTGGCAAAGATATTGCAGTTATACTCATCAACATTACAACTGTCGTTCCGACAGGTACTCCCTTCATCAACAAAACCTGAATTATCGGCAATACACTGTCATGGTTTGCATAAATCGGTATTCCCGCAAATGCCGCAATAACAACCGCAAACGGGTTTTCCGCACCCAAATATTTAACAAAAAATTCCTGCGGTACATATCCGTGTATTACCGCCCCAACCCCCAAACCTATCAATACATAAGGCGCAATCTCCCGTACAGTATCAAGTGCATAATTATTTGCATAAGCAACAAGGGATTGAACTTCCTCCTTCATATCATGGTGATGGTGATGTTCGTGAGTTTCTTCACAACTCTCCTCTTTTAATCTTTCAAGTCGGAATTTATCACACAAATATCCGCCCAAAATCGAAATTATTCCGCCCGCTAAAATATAAACAAAAGCCGCTTGCCAACCTGCTTCCGGAGTGATTAAAAGTAATACCGCAGCAACTTCACTAATCAGCGGTGACGAAATCAAAAATGCCATTGTCATTCCGAAAGGTATGCCTGCAGCACTGAACGCTATAAACATCGGAATTGACGAACAAGAACAAAACGGGGTTACAACTCCCAAAAATACCGCCAAAATATATCCGAAAAATAACGATTTCCCCGATAAATAAGACTTTATTTTCTGCGGGTTTAACTGCGCCCTGAAAAGCGAAACCACAAAAAGCATTACATAAATTAAAAGGAAAATTTTTATTGTATCTTCAATAAAAAAACTTATGCTAATTCCCAAGCGCGAGGACAAATCTATCCCTGCAAAATTTACAATGCTATCAGAAAATGTCTTTAAAAACTCAAGCATACCATAAAAATTATGGAACTCGTTCAACAAAATTTCAACCCGTTTTTTAAGAAATGTGAATGTAATATTGCAAAAATTTTTAACGTAATTTATCCTATAAAAAAGGAGGTTATATGACTGTTTTAAAAATAGAAAGATTGGCGCATAATAAATTTTTACCCGAATATAAAACCGAGGGAGCGGCAGGCATGGACTTGTGTGCTGCAATATCCGAACCTGTTACTTTAAAGCCTTTGGAAAGAGCTTTAATCCCAACGGGCTTAAAAATTGAACTTGAACATGGATATGAAGCTCAAATCAGACCGCGTTCGGGATTGTCGATAAAACACGGAATTACCCTGATAAATTGTGTCGGAACGATTGATGAAGATTACAGGGGTGAAGTATGCGTACCGGTTGTAAATCTTTCCAACGAAACTTATACTATTCAGCCTGACGAAAGAATTGCACAAATGATTATTGCAAAAGTCGAACAGGCACAAATAAAAGTTGCCGTTGAATTGACTTCAACATCACGCGGTTCGGGCGGTTTTGGCTCAACGGGCAAATAAATGAACTAAATAAAGTAAGATAAGTAGGGTAAGTATGATATGTAAGGGGAGTACATTACGTTAAAGTACTTATCTTACTTATCCAACTTACCGAACTTATCATACTTTTCTTAATTACTGCTCGGCACTGTCACAATAAATAATAAAAAAAGAACCCTTGAGGTTCTTTTTTAGTAGTCTTGAGGAAAAGGAGGAAATTGTAATTCGTCGATAGTAATTTTTTGGAGTTCTGTTTTTGTTTCCCTTGTATAATTAGTATCGGCAAGTTTACTCAAAAACTTTAATAAAAAATATAATTTTCTTTACAAAACTTTACATTCTTTTAATGGTCAAGAGCATGTCGTTTGGAACAACATAATCCTTTATTCCGAAGTTTGCGTTTACAAACATAAATTCAAGCGTATTTCCTTTGTCTATTGAAACTGAGTCAAAAGGAATGCTGACGTCAACATATTTTTTGTAGACTGCTTTTATATTTTTTGATGAAGATATTGCCCAAAGGTTGTTTGGAATTGCTTTGACGAGTCTGATGAGATTTATTTCTCCGTCAAAGATGGAAACTTGAAGTTCATTATGGAATTTTTCTTTGGAGATCGGAAGAATACTTTCGGTTTTTTGGATAATTCTTACGGGTGAAAGTGATTGTTTTTTATCTCGATTTCGCATGTAAATATACATTTGATTTGCCTGTTTTAGAATTGACGGGGTCATTTTCAAGTATTCGTTTATGTAAAATCTGAAATATAAAAAGTCTTTGTCGTAACCGAAACAAATTTTGTCATAGAATTTATTTTCTTTCAAAACGGGGCCGTCGGGAATTTTTATACAGCCTGCGTTTAGCCATCTGTCATCGTCATTATCATTGCCTTCGACAAGCGGTGTAAATTCTCCTTTTGGAAATCTTGACGGTTTTGCGATTGCCGATAACAGTGGAGTTTCGAGATATTCGGGTTCTTTTATTCCGAGATATTTGTAGATGTTTTTCAGATGTTCTCTGAAAATGTAGTCAAAAATATTGTCACGCCCCGAATCATTGGGTTCTCCGTACCACCAAAACCAGTCGGAGCCTTCGCAGATAAAGAGTTCACGTCTTGCGGCATCAATGTTCGGATTGAGCGGGTTTGTTTTTACGTAGGCGGAAAAATCGTCTCTGACTTGTTTGAGGTAATTCCAAGCTAAGTCTTTTAGAGGTTCGTCAATCCAGAGTTTAAAATTACGGCTTACACCCGAACCGGAGCTGAGCTTTGCGAGGGGTTTTGGGGTATCTTTTTTCAGATAATCGCTTATGAGAACTGTTTCAAGTGTCGGGTCGTTTTCGATTAAGGAATATATTGCCGATAGGAATGTATTTCCGTCCGCAGTGTAATTTTCCCAACAGTTTTCGCCGTCCATTGCAATAACTAAGAGGTGATTTTCGTCAGGGGAAGATAAAATCTTGCTTTGTTCGACTTTTATTCTGTCATAAAGGTCGTTGGCACAGCCTTCGGGGGAGTGGTTCGGGTATTCAAATCCGATAAGATTTGGTATAATTGCATCGCGAAATATGATTTTTGTACCTTTGTAATCATAGGTTTTTAAAAGGTGATAAGGATCTTCCATATATCCGCGAAAATCTCTCGCAAATTCAAAATCAATCGAGTCGGATAAAATACCTTCATCTGCTATTGTCCATTCAATACCGAGGTTTTTGAAAAGTTTCATTACTTTCGGGCTTATGCATTGCTCCGAAGGCCAAATCCCTTTCGGACGTATTCCGAAAATTTCTTCAATTCTGTCTAATGCCATTGTTGTCTGCATTTTGGCATCAAGTTCCATTTTGAGGTTTTCGGGCAGATTGTCCTTAAGATTTTTGTTTACATCTTTTATGTTTAATAATATAGGCAAAATCGGGTGATAGTATGGGCTTGTGGTAATTTCGATTTTACCTTGCGAAAGTCGTTTTTTGTAAGCGGGAATAATTTTTCTTATTATATCGCGCTGAATTTCGATAATTTTAATTCTGTCATCAAGCGTGTAACCTTTTTTCTTTTTTATGAGATTTTTAAGTTCGGGGTAAAAATTTTTATGAACAGGGTCAAACCACGCGAGGTTAAAAAGTGCCGTCAGGTCGGAATATTCTTCGTCAGAAAATGTATCAATGCTTCCGTTAGACTGGTATTTTTGATAAAGTCGGTTGTATTCTTCGTTCGGCAAAATCATTGAGTGATAATTTGCATCAAAAAAATTGTTTATGATAAATTCTTTGTCGTCATCTGTGTAATTTTTGACATCAGTAACCGTCAAACGTGAATGAATGTCGTGGAGATTGTTTTCACCGTAATCAATAAGTGCGTCCAAAAGTACGGGAACAAGATTAAAATTCAGTTTTAGGTTTTTGAATTTGTCAACAAAAAGCACCATATCGAGATAATCTTTTACGGCATGGAGTCTTACCCATGGCATGAGATAATCACCCGCGGGCGAAAGTTGATAGACGGGTTGGTGCATGTGCCAATAGAATGCAACGGATAATTTTTTGACCTGTGTCATCATCACAAGATTATTGTATCACAAAAACCGTATGTAACAAATTTTTAACATGACGATAATTTTATTAAATTTTTTTTGAACAAATTCCGTAAACGGTAATATGAATACTTATGATTTATTGCAATATACCGCACGCAGATGTTGTTGCTGTTGTGACACAAATGTAGTTGATGATGGAGAAGTTATTTCTTCTACGGTTGCGCGTGAGATTCAAAACATAAGCCATATAAATTTGTTTAAAAGCGGAAATATTGCCGATATTGTGGAAGTCGGACATATAAACAGAGTTCCGCTTGACAGTTTTCTGATTGACGGTAAAGCCGTTGATATTTTCGGAAATTTATCTGACGAACAGATACAAGAAGCACTAAAAAACGATCCGGAAAAGATTTTAAAAGATATTCTCGATGCAATAAAAAAAGATAAAGAAGTAACAATAAGAGAAATTATTGATATACTAAACGGTAAACTCAATCCTGCTGATGCTCCTTCAAGATTGCGTATTGTAAATTCGGGTTCGGGTTCAAACGGCTCGGGTTCAGGTACGGGAAGCGGTACAGGTACAGGCGGTACAGATGAACCGGGCGGAACAGGAAGCGGTACAGGTACAGGCGGAACAGATGAACCGGGCGGTACGGGAAGCGGTACTGGTACAGGTGGTACAGATGAACCGGGCGGTACGGGAAGCGGTACAGGTACGGGCGGAACAGATGAACCGGGCGGTACGGGAAGCGGTACAGGCACAGGTGGAACAGGTGAACCGGGCGGTACTGGCGAAAGTGGAGATGACACAGGTGATGATACACCGAAAAAATCCTTTATATCGGAATTTTCTGATGTAGATACCATGTTTGAATATTTGTCCGATTTAAGCGGAGGTAAAGTCAACAAAAATACGGGTATCACAAGAGCGCAGTTGGTTCATCTTACTCAAAACGAAGTTTGGGAGGACTCAAACTACAGTTTTTGGGGTACTTTGAACAGAATATTTGATAAACTTGATACAAATAAAGACAGTGATTCGTCTTATGCAAATGACGTGTTATCTTATGATGAATTAAAAGCCTTTATCGGTGAAGAACTTGGCGACAGCGTAACTGCATATATGTCAAAGGTTAATCAGTATGCACAACAAATTCAAAGTGCGTATTCATCAATGACCGCGCAGCAAAAATTGAATTTTGTGCTTGAAAGAACGAAAGAATATTTTGAATCCGCAGGATTGACTTATCAGTTGAATGCCTTGAACAGATTGACAAGTGAAACCGATACCCAAAACTCGGGTGCGGTTGCAAAAAAAGGTCAAATTGTAATGACGACATTTACCGATAGAGGGGACGGATATGTTACATTGGGTGCTTATGCCTCGGCAGGTTTCCCCTATATTTACAACGATCCGAACGATTCGGCACATCCGTTTACGGGTACTTATTACGGTTTTGACTATGATGAAGCGGGTGTTGACCGTGGCATTACATTAAACAAAATTCTTCTTGACGAAGAATGGTATAAATTGGTTGATACCTTGGTTCATGAAATTACGCATGCTACGGCATCACAGTATTATGCAGATCCGGCATGTCAAAAAGCTGATGGCGGGTACTATACATACTTTGATGTTAAATCGGTCGAAATTCTCAACAACTTGGGATTGTTTACGACAGATGAATACAATTTTTACAAAAATAATTTTGATGCAATCACGGATTATCAGACTATGACTATTCCGAGCGGAGCGCATGCGGGTGAAAACGCATTTGACAGATTGATGTATCTGCTTGAATGTCAATGGGGTGAATACGCGGCTTATCAGGCTGATGCCGATTATGTGGACAGTATTGCGGGTGATTACTTTGATGCGGGACATATTACAACTGCTGTATCGGGTGCAAACGAAAAAGGCACTATCACCTCTCATATCGCTGATGCTTATGACAACACAAGTGTCGGGTACAATGAAAATTTAATTAACGGTTATTCGCGTGAAGCCAAACCCGATTACGAGTGGGCAACTTATGCCAAGAATAAAAACTGGACTTGGAACGCATAAACTTGTAATTTTTCCGATTTTTGTCCTATAATATTTTATGTCATTCTGAGGGAACCGCACTCTGCGAGTATCCTGCCTCGTACGGCTCACAAGTTCGCCTACGATGCAAGCAAGAATCTCATAAAATTTTTAAAAGGAGAAAAATATGGAAATTTTGTTTGACCCGGGGTTTGTCCGCCACATGTCGGCTTTTGTACCGAATATTCAATATGTTTACGAATCGCTTGCGCAATTTCGTAATTTCAACCAAAAGAAAATGCAGTTTAAAATGTACTATCCGAAAATTTTGGGGCTGATAAAAAATTACATGGGATTTTATCTTGGTTGTATGCTTTGGGCGATATATATAAAACAGTTTAAAAACGAAGAAATTCTTAACAATCTCTGTTTTGGCGGAGAATACAGTGAAAGCGAAACTTTGAGCGAAGTTAATTTTATAAAAAATTATTTTGACCAACTGAAAAAAGATGCGAAATACTATACGGGACAAAATTTTTCGGTTGATGAAAATTATCTCAGAATTATTGACGCATACGCTGAATTTTTGAAAGAAAATAAAGGGTTTGTCGAAACAAAAACAACGGACGACATAAAAATTCCCGCAATTCTTAAAACTCCCAAAGATTTGGAATTGGTATCGCAAGAGATTGCAAAAGTTGTTGATAACGGTAAAATTTACGAACTCTTACCTCTTACGGGAATGATTTTATGAACTTGAAACAAAAACTTTATCAGATGTTTATTGTCGGAACGGAAGGTGAAGGGTACAAAACCGCTCTGAAAAACAATTTGGGCGGAATGATATTTTTTACTCACGATATTCATTCGCTCGAACAGTTCAAAAACCTTATCCGTGAGATTAAAAAAATTTCTCTCACCCCTCCTTTTTTGTCGATTGATCAGGAAGGCGGAAGGGTTGAACGAACAGAAAATATTCATAACGGCAAAAAATACTTGTCGGCAAAATTTGCGTTTGAAAAAGGTGAAGATTTTTTGAGAAATCAAACGAAAGAAATTGCGCTTGAGCTGAAAAGTTTTGGGATAAACCTGAATTTTGCCCCATGTATTGACGTCAATACCAACCCGAATAACCCGATTATCGGTGAACGTGCGTTTTCTGACAATGCGGAAGATGTTATCAGGGGTGAAAAAATCGTATCGCAAACTTATCGAGAAAACGGGATTATTCCCTGTGCAAAGCATTACCCGGGGCATGGTGATGCAGATGCGGACAGTCACTTGACTTTACCAAAAATTGATTTACCGCTTGCTGAAATGGAAAAAATGCACATAAAACCTTTTAAAGCCTGTGCAAAAAATATTGAAATGATAATGGTTGCGCATTTGCATTGTACCTGTTTTGAAAAAGACCCCGTTCCCGCAAGTTTGAGTAAAAATGCAATTTCGTATTTGCGCGAGGAATTTGACGGAGTTTTGATTTCTGATGATATGGTTATGAAAGGGGTTTCGGATATTGAAAATGCGTGCGAAAAAGGGATTCGTGCAGGGTTGAACCTGTTTATTTATCGTCATTCAAAACCAGAATTGTTTGAAATGATTGATAATATCGCAAAAAAAGCCGAACACGATACCGAACTGAAAACGAATATCGAAAAGTCGTTTGAAAAAATTATGAGGTTAAAACGGCGGTTTATTTTAAATACTTCTGCATAATCAGTATTTTTAATGCTTTGGAATAAACCGCCTGCGGGTCGATTGAAATTATTTTGTCCAAAGTTGCGACTGCACCTTTATAGTCACCCAATTTCTTTTGGATTGTGGCTTTGTAATACATTGCATCAATAAATTTCGGGTCAAGTTCAACAGACCTGTCCAAATCCGACATTGCGGATTTTAATGTATCTTCGTCAGCATTTTTGTCCGTCAAAAGTACCTGCGCACGATTGTAATAAGCATCAGTCATTTTAGGATTGAGTTCAATCGCTTTGGAATAATTGTCATAAGCGGATTGAATTTCATTAAGATTGTGAAAAACTATTGCAAGCGAAAAATATGAAAGGGCATCATCATTTTTTAAGCCTATTGCACGATTGAGCGAATGCAGTGCTTCGTCAAATTTGCCCTCGTTAGTTTCCTGTATGCCTTTATTAAGATAAAATTTGTAGTCCATGTTTTTATTCTAATTCAAACAGATTTGCAATACAAGGAAAATACGGGTATAATTGTTGTATGAAAATACTTTTTATAAGCGATTTGTATCCCGTAAAAGATGACGAAAAAACGACACCTAAGACCCTTTTAAATTTTGTAAAAGAATGGCAAAAGTCAGGACATAAAGTTGACGTTATAAAACCGAATTTTATCTTGAACTCTTTTTTGCGGAGAAAACCGTTTTATAAAACGGGTCAATACGGAAATGTTTTTAACGTGAATTATTTTACTCCGTTTTGGTTTGATGTGAAAAGGAAATTGAGAGGATTTATATTTGATTATGATATCGTAATAGCGCATATGCCTTCGGGAATTTTGTTTGCCGATAAGTTGGGAATGCCTTTTGTCGCGGGAGTTCATAATTCCGATTTGACGGTTTTGACAAAGTTTGTTTACAAATTTCATTTTAAAAACCGCCTTGAAAAAGCTCTTGACCATGCAAAAAATATCGCCTGCCGTTCGTTTGTCATTAAGGACAAATTGATTAAACTTTTTCCAAAATACAAAGCAAAAACTTTTGTTGCATCTTCGGGAATTGACAAAAATATTATTGCGGATTTTGATGAAAACAGATTTTTGCACGAAGGTTTAAGGATTTTTACCTGTGCAAATTTCAAAAAACGCAAAAATATTGATTTGTTAATCAAGGCTTGCAAAGGACTTGAGGGGGTTAAACTTGTTGTTGCGGGTGATGGGAATTTGCGCAAATCACTCGAAAAAATTGATAGAAATGTTGAATTTACGGGATATTTAAGCCCGAAAGAAGTGTTAGCAAAAATGCGCGAAAGTGACGTTTTTGTTTTGCCGAGTGTAGGTGAAACTTTTGGTATGGTTTATTTGGAGGCAATGTCGCAAGGGTGTATTACTGTTTGCACAAAGAATGACGGGGTTGACGGTATTATAAAAGACGGTGAAAACGGATTTTTGGTCGAACCCGAAATTTCTTCAATACGGGATTTGATTTTAAAAATAAAAAATTCTGATGTAAATTACTTGAAAACTATTGAAAAACGTGCGTTTGAAACGGTGAGATATTATACTTCCGAACAGTGTGCCGAAAATTATTTGCAACAAATTTTTAAGATTTTGTAAAAATTTGACAACATTTATTCATATTTCTTTCATATTTCTGTTACACTTGTCTTAGGTCTTAAAAAACCATGTCATTCTGAGGCTTGATTTATGAGATCCTTCGCTTTGCTCAGGATGACCGCAAGCCGAAGAATCTCATAAAATTTATAATAATATCTTGCCGAAAGGGAATTAGATGAAGAAATTTTTAACCGTACTTTTTATGATGTTATTGAGCTTTCAACAGGCAAATGCTATGAATGTTGATGCTTTTATGGACAAGAATATTGCACCGATTTCCGATGCGATTGCAAAGATTATTTTTTTCCCGATTAAAATTTGCGGAAATGATGTTCCGTTAATTATTTTTTGGGTGTTGATTGCGGGAATATTTTTTACGGTTTATTTTCGCGGAATTGCGGTATGGGGATTTAAACATGCAGTTGATTTGATTGCAAAACCTTCTAAAAAAGACGGTGAAGGCGAAGTTTCTTCATTTCAGGCACTTGCAACGGCACTTTCGGGAACAATAGGTATCGGAAGTATTGCGGGTGTTGCGATTTCAATTTCAATAGGCGGGCCCGGAGCTGCATTTTGGATATTTTTCGGTGCGATTTTGGGTATGTCAATAAAATTTGTGGAAGCTACTTTGGCGGTAAAATACAGAAGATTTAACCTTGACGGTTCAATATCCGGCGGTCCTATGCATTATATTGCTCACGGTTTGACGAGAAAAAACATGCGCTGGCTCGGTCAGCCTTTGTCGGTTGTGTTTGCAATTCTTTGTATAGGCGGAGGTATTACGGGCGGTAATATGATTCAAATTAATCAAACCGCTCATCAGCTTATATTTATAACAGGTGGTGAAAACAGTATATTTCACGGTTATACGTGGGTAATCGGTCTTGTTGCCGCAATATTGATAGGTTTGGTTGTTGTAGGCGGCATTAAAAGTATAGCAAAGGTTACTACCGTTTTGACTCCGACAATGTGCTTTTTATATATAATTTCAGGATTGATTGTTATTTTTGCAAATTTTGTAAATATTCCGCATGCTCTTATGTTGATTTTAAGAGAAGCGTTTCACCCGACTGCGGTTGCGGGCGGTGTTTTCGGCACGATTATTATCGGTTTAAGGCGTTCGGTACAGTCAAATGAGGCGGGAACCGGTGCTGCGGCAATCGTTTATGCAACCGCACAGACGACAGAACCTGTTTCGCAGGGCTTTGTTGCACTTTTGGAAACATTTTTGACGGGTATTCTTTGTTTGTTTACTTCTTGTGCGATTGTATTTTCGGGAGTTTTGGATCAGAGTACAATCGGTAAAATTTCGGGTATTGAACTTGCGTCAAATGCTTTTCAATCGGTAATTCCTTTCTTCCCGATTATACTTTCGATTATTGCAATTTTGTTTGCCATGTCGACTTTAATTTCGTGGGCATATTACGGGCAAAAGGCTTGGACATTCCTTATGGGTGAGGGTAAAAAACGCGTTTTGACTTTTAACCTTATATATTGCATATTCATTGTTATAGGCTCTTGTATGAACGTAAAATCCATTATAGATATCACTGACGCAATGATGATTGCAATGTGTGTTCCGAATATTATTGTTCTTTATGTTTTGTGCAAAGATGTTAAGAGTGATTTGAAAGCGTATTGCCGAAAATATGAAGTAGCAAAATGGTTTACCGATAAGTGGGCTGCCGAAAAATAAGGGAAATGTTATGAATGAAAAAATTATAGTTACAATTTCGGGTGTTGATAAAGTAGGTATCGTATCAAAAGTTACGGGTGTACTTGCGGATTGCGGAGTAAATATTGAAGATATCAAACAAACTCTTATGCAGGGGCATTTTGTAATGTTTATGCTTTGCGGCATCGAAAAATCAAAACATTCATTTAAAGAAATAAAAGATGCCCTTGTAAAAACCTGTAACGAAATGGGTATGGAAGCATGGGTTCAGAGAAAAGAAATTTTTGACAATATGCACAACGTATAAATATTAACAAACTGCAACAAACTTGCAATAAATTTATGGTTATGCTAAAGTTCTGTTGAGTTAAAATCGGGATATAAAAGTATGAAAAGTTCAACTATCAGAAGATCAAATTTATCTAAGGAAAAAATGGCGGTATTGGAGGCTTTGTCCAAATACAGACATGACGGTTATGATGCTTCTCCGAGTGTTTATGTAAGACCTGACAAAGAAAAAGAATTGGATGTTCTTTGGCAAAATTTCAAATTAAGCTCCAAATCCGAAAAATCTCCGAATGTTTATTTGGCAACGGGATTTATTGCGGGTGCGGTTGTAATGTTGATTTTGACAGTATTAATCAGCTTTTCGGCAAAAGGTATTAATTCCGTAAAAGAAAACTCCGTCGCTCCGGTTAAGAAAGAAAAAATGAGCTTGAACTTTATTCCGTCTTCAACTTCAGAAACTCCTGCAGTTGAAGAAACAAACGAAGTTTATACCGTTCAAAACGGTGATACAATGGAAGCTATTGTTATAAGATTTTACGGCTCTTACAGTAAAGAAAAAGAAGATTTAATCGTAAAAACAAATAACATGGACAACCCCAACAAACTTAGTATCGGTCAACAGTTGAATATACCTGTTGAAAAGAAAAATTAAGTGTTGTTAAAAACTATTTAATAATTTATAAATAAATCCGACCTTTGACGTAGTGAACAATCAAATGTTTGCGACACAACAACAGGGCGGAATTTGTTTGAGCGGTAAAGTTTGATAAAAGGCTGGCTTACCACGTCGGGCAAGCCTTTGCCCTCCTCGCAATGACACCAAAATATAGCGAGTTATTCCGCCTTAGATGGAGCATTACATTTGATGTGAACGAAGTCTCAGGTCGGGAGTTTCTTTGGGTACTTTATTGTCGGCACAAGAAAGTACCTGCGATGGGGCGGCATACGCCCCGCATAACATTTAATTTTAGACCTCACATTAATCCTCTATTAAAATATAGGAGAGGGGAATTATTATGTGTACCACCGATATGAACTTCTCACCTTTCACCTCTCACATAACCTTTGTAACAATACTTAATATTTATTTTGATAATACTAAAGAAATTCTCAAAACCTGCCGTAAACATGATTGTAATATAATAAGGAAATTCAATTATGGGAATGGCAGCATCACAAGCAAGATTACTCAGTATTACAGCCCGATTGACAAATAATGAAAATACGGGTCAGAGTGTTTCGTATTCAAAACAACGTCTTGCGGATCAGACTCAGCAAATTACAAACGAATATAACGAGGCTCTTAATGCTACAAAATTGACCGTATTGACAGGTTTTAACGGTGCAGAAGCCAACTATGAAGATATTTCTTATAACCTTATGACAGGTCCGCAAATGGCTGAAAACACAAAACAATATGTTGTAACAAATACCAAAGGAAAAGTTTTGGTAACGGAAGCTATTGCTGATGCTTATGTTGCAAGTGGCGGAAACCTTAACAGATTTTTGGCACAGTTAGGTTATTCTCAGGCGGATATTTATGTTCAAGCTCCGGCAAGCGGTGCTACACCATCGCAAGAACAAATTGCAACTGCTAAACAAATTCACGAGGCATGGGATAAATATTTTGAAACAGTCGGAATTACACTCGGTGATAAAGAACATGATACTTTCTTAAATGAATTTAAGTGGGTTGAAACTTTCTCAAATAACGGAAACACCGCAATCGGTGACGGTTATACCGCATACAAAGATGAAAATGATGTATGGCAGCCGATTAATTACGAAGGCACCACGGAAGAATCACGTAACTTGTTTGATTATGCAATGGCTATTACCGAGTCATTCTTGAGAACAAATAACAGCGGTGCGGGATTTACCGTAACTTATGACATGGATTTGATAAAATCGGCTGCGGAATCAAATAACAAAAGTATGTTGAAATATTATAACAATATTTTCAACAAAATGCAGTCAAGCGGATTTTTCACTTATACCGATACTCCCGCAAAAGCAAGTGCAAACAGTGATTATGTATACTCGGAAACAACAAAAGGTACGGGTAAGGTAAATAAAAATCCTTTGAAAGATAATTATACTTTTGAAGCGGCTTTGCGTGACGGAAGTTTGAAACTCGAATACTATTCGGGTACGGAAAAAATATTCAAATCTACTACAATTTCCGAAGATAACTGTATTCAAGAAGTTCCCGACGAGCGCGCAATCGCAAGAGCTGAATCCAAATACAATCAAGATATGGCTGATTTGGAAAATAAAGATAAAAAATTCGACCTTGAATTGAAAAAACTTGATACGGAGCATAACGCACTTCAAACAGAATACGATTCTGTAAAAAGTGTTGTGGACAAAAACGTTGAATCAACATTCAAAATCTTTTCATAAATTATTAAGATAATTCAACACTTTTTGTAACGCTTTTCCGCGGTGAGAAATCAGATTTTTATCGTTTTCGGACATTTCTGCCATGGTTTTGTTTGTGCCTTCTACAATAAATACGGGGTCATAGCCGAAACCGTTTGTTCCGAATTGTTTGCGGGCAATTTCGCCGTTGCATTCTCCGCGGGTTTGAAATAAAATTTCTCCGCTCGGTGAAACAAGTGTCATTGCACAGACGAATTTTGCTTTTCGGTTGTCTGAATTTATTATTGCATCTAAAAGTTTGTCAATTCTTTTTTGCGGAGTTTCGGCATACCTTGCGGAATGAATGCCCGGTTCGCCGTTCAGTGCTTCCACACAAAGTCCCGAATCGTCCGCAAGCGATATCATGCCGCTTAATCTTGCGGCTTCGCGGGCTTTTATCAGAGAATTTTCTTCAAAAGTCGTGCCGTTTTCAATCGGGTCAAACCCTTCGGGCGGAAGAACAAATTCAAATATCGTATCCCCCGCAATTTCTTTTATTTCCTGCAATTTGTGCGGATTTCCCGTAGCAAAAGTGATTTTCATTTTATGCTCCAAATCGTCTTTGACGTCTTTGAAATTCAAGTACTGCACCTTCAAGCGATTTTTTATTAAATTCGGGCCAAAATTCTTTCACGACCAAAATTTCCGAATAAGCAATCTGCCACAAAAGATAGTTGGAAACACGCATTTCACCGCCTGTTCGGATTAAAAGATCTGGGTCGGGAATTTCTTTTGTGTAAAGATTTTCGCAAATTGTTTGTTCCGTAATGTTTTCTGCGGTAATACCTTTTGAAACTATTGATTTAACGGCATGCAAAATTTCGTCACGCGCGCCGTAGTTGAATGCTATTTGAAGATTGACACCGGTATTATTTTTTGTTGTTTCGACAGAATTTGCGAGGATTTTTTGAAGTTTTGTACTGAGTTTTGAAATATCGCCTATAAAGGAGATTTTAACCCCTTCGGAATGCATTTCCGCCAATTCGTTTGTTAAGGTAAGTGCAAGAAGTTCCATTAAAAAATCGACTTCTTCTTTTTTTCTGTTCCAGTTTTCGGTCGAAAAAGCGTAAACCGTTAAGTATTTTATCCCGAAATCTTTGCAGGCTCTAAGCGTTGTTTTGAGGGCATCTACCCCTTTTTTGTGTCCCATTGCGGAAGGGAGATTTCTTTCTTTTGCCCAACGGCGATTCCCGTCCATAATTATTGCAATGTGCTGAAGATTTGTTTGTTTAACTATTTCGGATATGGTTAATTTTTTTTCTAAGGTGTCCATAATTCTACTATATCACGAATAAATTTTCACATAAATTAATAAGAAATATAAACATCTTGAAAAATATTAAAACATGCTTTATAATGAGAAACGTAAATGTCATTGCGAGGAGTGCGAAGCACGACGTCGCAATCTCATAATATTAAATTGAATGAGATTACTACACAAACTTCGTTTGCTCGTAATGACAAAAACCATTGACAATCAAGAAGAAAGGAGACTTTTATATGTCAAAACCCAAGCATAGAGCCACTTTCGGGGGGGGGGGGCAGGCCTTCTAAGCTCTAAAATCAATAGTTTCTGCCCTAATGAAGAAGTTGTAAAGTCCGATAAGTCAGGTAAGTCGGACAAGTGCGTATCAAATAGAGATACAAAAGATTTTGAGGGGTCAAACAATCAAACCCCCTCCCTCAATCCCTCCCCATGGGGGAGGGAAGAATTGCTTAATGAGCAATGCGAATTTAGCAATTCGAGTGGGGGTTCAATATCCTCTAAAAAACGCGCCGCCTTTACAAAATTAATCCCCTCGCCCCAACGGGGAGAGGGAGCATTTGTAGGCGATGAAAGAGCCGTACAAATGCGGGTGAGGGGTAAGAAAGCCGCCTTTACCTTAGCGGAAGTCCTCATCACCCTCGGCATTATCGGTGTTGTTGCGGCAGTAACCATGCCTATTTTAATTCAGAATGTCAATGAACGCGCAAACTCAGAACGTGATGCAAATATTGCCTACAAGATTACGCAAGCAGTAGAAAAAATGCGCGCACTCGGTTATTTAAATGCAAGCTATTCATCAACAGAAGCATTTGTGGATGAGTTGCAAAACCATTTAAAAATTGCAAAAAGATGTGATTACAATCATATCGCAGAATGCTGGCCAACATCTACGGTTATTGATACAACAGGAAAAGAGTATGATGTATCAAAAGCTAAAACAGGAAAAGACCTTCAATTAAAAACAAGTACTAATAACGTAGGTTTAGTATTAGCAGATGGTGGAGCAATTATTCTTAACTATGACCCTACAAAAAAAGGATTTGATATCGGTGATGCAGTGAAAGCATCTAATGTATCACTTCCCGTAGGAGGAGGTAAATCAAAAGAGTTTGCTTATACAACAACGGTAACCGATGCACTTGCTTATGTCGTAGATGTTAACGGCAGAGGCGGTCCGAACAGTCAAGAAACAGACAAGAAAAATGACATCCGCTCATTCAACGGCGCAAAATTCGGAACGGGTTGTGCTGGTAAAACCTCTGACAGTGGCAAGTGCGTATATCAACTTGCATCATATAGTCCTGCAGCATATTCTACACCGTGTTCGGAAGCATATAGCTGGTGCGTAAACAACGATTACTGGCAAGGGGCAATAGATGCATGTAAAGCCATAGACATGAAACTACCGACAAAAGATGAGCTACTGTCACTCTATGGAGACAGTT
>CADBNI010000015.1 GCA_902795965.1 uncultured bacterium | reverse complement strand
TTCTTTCTTCATACGAATTCGACGGTGACAACATTCCGTTTATCCACGGTTCAGCATTGAAAGCTTTGGAAGCAGTTCAAGCTAACCCGAAAATTCAACGTGGTGAAAATGAATGGACAGATAAAATCTGGGAATTGATGGACGCTTTAGATTCTTACTTCCCTGATCCTGTTCGTGATTTAGACAAACCATTCTTGATGCCAATCGAAGATATCTTCTCTATCACTGGTCGTGGTACAGTTGCTACAGGCCGTGTAGAACGTGGTATCGTTAAAGTTGGTGACGAAGTTGAATTGGTTGGTTTGGGCGAAACTAAGAAAACAACCGTTACAGGTGTTGAAATGTTCAGAAAATCTCTTGACCAAGGTCAAGCAGGTGATAACATCGGTGCTTTGCTCCGTGGTATCGACAAAACTGATATCCAACGCGGTCAAGTTCTTGCTAAACCCGGAACAATTCATCCGCACACTAAATTTACGGCTAACGTTTACGTATTGACTAAAGAAGAAGGCGGACGTCATACTCCGTTCTTCCCCGGATATCGTCCTCAGTTCTATATCAGAACAACTGACGTTACCGGTTCAATCAAATTTGAAGGTCAAATGGTAATGCCCGGTGACAACGTTGTTATGGAAGTTGAACTTATCGCTCCCGTAGCTATCGAAGAAGGTATGAGATTCGCTATCAGAGAAGGCGGTCATACTGTTGGTGCCGGTGTTGTTGACAAAATTATCGAATAATTTTGGAAATGATATAACGAAAAAATGAGCCTTTTATAGGCTCATTTTTTTGCATAATAAATATTATTGGAATATTTCTTCATATCCCAATGCGGGAAAACTGTTCAATTATTGTGGGGGCTTATGCTTTGGGGGTTATGCACCCCCAAACCCCGCAGTTTCTTTCTTGTACCGACAAGAAAGAAACCAAAGAAGCTCCCGACCTGAACTTCGTTCGCTAATAATTTGTACGGCTCAACCTAAGGCGGACAAACTCACTCGGTGTCACCCTGAACTTGTTTCAGGGTCTATCAATTTTTATCGTTCAGACAATGTCCGCCTTTGTTGTTGTTTTGCCTACAATTATTGCTCACTACGTTGAGGTCGGATTGATTTTTTATTTTATTGTTGTTTTGTTAAGTGGTGATTATAAGATATTTCGTGCGCCTTCGGCGCACCTAAAAGTACTTACCCAACTTATCAAACTTATCCTACTTTTCACTTCCAATAATATTTATTATGTACCAAAAAGCTCTGCTTTTAGCAGAGCTTTACAATAATTTTCACCTTTTCCCCAAAATAATCATCTTGACCTATTTAATAGCTTGAATTCTTGCAAATTTGTTTGTTTCTTTTGACTTTTGTAAATATTTAACGAGAGATTTTGCGACCAGTTCTGAACGTTTTCTGTTTTCTCTGTCCAATATTTCAAAGTATTCGTCAAGTGAAGACATGATGTAATCCGATTTTTCCATTTTATTTCCCCTTTATTTTTACTTATCCTAATAGTGCTTCCAATATTTCTGCGTTTTTAGCCGATTTTTGCGAATTTCTGATTTGACTTCTGTACATGTAGGATCTGAGTGCTTCTCTGATAAGTTCCGATCTTGTTCTGTTTTCGTTTCCCGCTACTTGGTCGATTTCATCCAAAAATCTTTCAGGCATTGAAATTAAAACTCTTGCCATTGTAAACTCCTTTTTGTTTTCCCTTTGTATTCCCCTTACATTTATATAAAAAAAATTATTAACTAAAAATTGCGTAAAGAGTATATATTTTGTATAAACTTTGTAATAAAACTTAATATACTAATAAAAAAGTGCGCCGTTTAGCGCACTTTCAAGCTAAATATAAGGTTTTTAATAATTCATCTTGTATCCGTCAAACAAAATTCGACCTCCGCACCAATCACCACCGTTACATTGTGATGAATTGCAGCATTTTGCTTCAATTTCTTCTTTTGTTCGTTTTATCCAATTTCCGTTTTCGTCAGTATTAAGATAACTATAACTACCCGTAGAATTTGGATAAATTCCTCTCGGATAAATTTGGTTTAATCCGGGAAAAGCATCAAATAAAAAATAATCTCTGCCCATTGTTGTCTGCTTTTTTAAGCCGTCTGTATGTGCCGTTATCCCTATGCAATATGTTTTATTTTCAGTGCAATTTTGTTTATAATCTATTGTTATTGGCACTCCGTTTGATAATACAACTTTGTACGAAATATCGTTGTCAGTACCGCCATACGGCCATTCATTACCGTTAAGTAGCATGACTTTCTCGGGCAAGCAGCCTTCCCCGGTTCTTGTTCCGCAGTTTTTTGCGATTTTTAAATAGGGAGTTATGTATTTTTCAGCGAATTTTGTTAGATTTTCTTCCTCTTCAGGATTTTCGGAATAATCCCAAGTATCAAGCGGTCCGTTTTCGACCTGTGACATGCCTATTGCCTGTTGCAAAAGTGAATACGTGTGTTTAAACTTGTTTACGTAATGCATTTTTTTGTAGTTGTTGATAAGTGTCGGTATAGTGATTGCCGCAACAACGCCGATAATGCCTAATGTGATTAGGACTTCTGCAAGTGTAAAAGCATTTTTGTTGTTCATATTAAAATTCTCCTTTCATACTATTTTAATAGTGTAATAATTACTAATATATATTAGTAGAACCCACTATGTCAATAGTGTTAATATGAATTTCATGATTGATTATGAGTATATTTTAAAACGTATTGGATTAAATTTGCGCGGTGAGCGGAGTAAGTTGGGATGGTCGCAGGAAAAATTTGCCGAATATGCTGACGTTCATCCGAATTATATCGGTAAAATTGAGCGCGGGGAGCAGAATTTGACTGTCAAAAAAATTGTTAGTCTTGCAAACACTTTACAAGTACCTATTGAAGAAATTTTAAATTTTTCTAAAAAAATAAGATAAATTTACATATTGTCATAAATTATAATTTTATTTATAATGAACCTGTTAGGGAGATTGTGAGCATGAATTTAGAAAATATTAAAAAAGTCGATTCTGCGGTTGCGGAACAAATTGAATTGGAGCTTGAAAGACAGCAAAATACCATTGAATTGATTGCATCCGAAAATATTACGTCAAAAGCCGTTATGGAGGCATGCGGAAGCGTTTTGACAAACAAATATGCCGAAGGCAAACCGCACAAAAGGTTTTATAACGGTTGTGAACACGTTGATGTCATTGAAGAGCTTGCGCAAAAAAGAGCATGCGAACTTTTTCACATGGAGCATGCCAATGTTCAGCCTCACAGCGGTGCGCAGGCTAATATGGCGGTATTTATGGCTGTTCTAAAACCGGGTGACAAGGTTTTGGGCATGGATTTGTCTAACGGAGGACATCTTTCGCACGGCTCGCCCGTTAACTTTTCGGGGCTTTATTTTGACGTAAAGAGCTACGGAGTTGATGAAAACGGAAATATTGATTATGAAAACGTTCGTCAAATTGCGCTTGAACATAAGCCTAAATTGATTATTTGCGGTGCAAGCAATTATTCTAAAATAATTGATTTCAAAAAATTCAGAGAAATTGCAGACGAAGTCGGAGCATATCTTTTGGCTGATATAGCTCATATTGCGGGACTTGTTGCAGCGGGGCTTCACCCGTCACCTGCGGGGCATGCTCAGTTTGTGACGACAACAACACACAAATCTCTAAGAGGTCCGAGAGGCGGAATTATTATGTGTGACGAGGAATTTGCACAAGTGATTGATAAAGCGGTATTCCCCGGAATGCAGGGCGGCCCGTTGGAACATATTATTGCAGGAAAAGCGGTTGCTTTGTATGAGGCTTCAAAACCCGAATTTAAAATTTATGCCGAACAAATTCTTAAAAACGCAAAGGCATTGGCGCAAGGACTTATGGACGAAGGCATGGATATTGTCGGCGGAATGACCGAAAACCATCTTATGACTTTGGATTTGAGAAAAACCGGCAAAACAGGTAAAGATATGGCGAATGTTTTGGAGCGTGTCGGGATTACCGCAAACAAAAATACCGTTCCGAACGATCCGCAAAGTCCTTTTGTAACGAGCGGTATCAGGTTAGGTGTTCCCGCAGTTACGACAAGAGGGTTTAAAGAAGAAGATATGATTGAAGTTGCAAAAATTATTGCATCGGCAATTTTTTCGTCAGATAATGAATTGGGATTACAAAATTTAAAAGAAAGATCTTTGAAATTATGTAAAAAATACCCGATATATTAAAGGAAAGTGTAGTAAATTTTTAATATGCACATAGAACTGACTCACACACATATAATAGGAACGGTAATAGCATACTTAATCGGAGTATGCCTTGTCCCCTTGGTTATCAGCTTTTCAAAAAAAGAGGGGCTTGTTGATGTTCCTAACGAAAGAAAAATTCACACCAAACCAATATCGCGTATTGGCGGTGTTGCGATTTGGGCAAGTACGATGCTGACTTTTTTGTGCTTGGTGTTTATGAGTTATTATCCTTACGGCAGTTTGCTTTCGGGAATTTTGCTCGGCGGGTCTTTGATGTTTTTGTTAGGACTTGTTGATGATGTTTATAATCTTGATGCGAAATTCAAATTGTTTATTCAAATTTCGATAGCTACACTCGTTTATCTTTTGGGTGTGCAAATAGATAATATACCGTTTATCGGGGATATCGGAATTTTTTCTTATCCGATAACTCTATTATGGATTGTGGGAATTTCAAATGCTTTCAATTTTATTGACGGGGTTGACGGACTTGCGGGTTCTGTTGTGACCGTAAATGCCGTAACGCTTGCAATCATCGCCGTTGCAATGACTCCGCCAAATCATATCAGTGCATTAATCGGATTTATTTTGGCAGGTTCAATGCTTGCGTTTTTAACTTACAATTTTAACCCGGCAAAAATCTTTATGGGCGACAGCGGCGCGTTATTTTCTGGATTTTTGCTTGCGGCAATTTCGATTACGGGTGTAATGAAAGCGGCAACGATTGCTATTTTGCTGCCTTTTTTGGTTTTAGCCGTTCCAATTATGGACATAACTTTTTCATCATTCAGAAGAATTGCAAAGGGACAATCTCCGTTTGTTGCGGATTCCGAACACATTCATCATAAACTTTTGCATGCGGGATTTTCTCAGAAAAAAACCGTTATGATACTGACTACCGTAGCAATTATTGCCGGGGCTTTGGCTTCTTTATTTATGGGTTCTGCCACAATTAAGCATTATTTTGTCTATATTATCGCTATTGTTGTGATTATGGTGATACTAAACTTAATAAAGGTATTGACAAAAAAATAAATCTGTGTTATAGTGCGTGTGGATTTAATTACTCAGTTTTGAAACGATGTCGTTTTCAGATAAGCGTTCAGAATATTTAAGTGTAAATCCGCCCATATAGTTATCGGTTACGCCAAAAGCGCAACGTAAGTGTACTATATCAATGATGGTAGCAAAACATAAGGATTTTAGCTATGACAGTAAGAGCGGTAGGACAAAATGATGGAAATTCGTGTTTGAACACGGTTGTTAAATCTACGGCAGCAGGTGCCGGAACTTTTTATGCACTAAAGTATTTGTGGCCTATAACCACGCAGGAAGATACTTTTAACAACGAAGTTATGACAAAGTATTGTCACAAAATTGCAAATAATGCAAAAGTTGCCGAAATTCAAGAGTCGGGTTTGAAAACTCCCGCTCAAGATGTTTTTGTAAAAATGATTGAATCAAAAGACAAAGCAGCTTTTGACACAAAGAGTATTGCCGAAAAAGTTAAAACTTTGGGTGGTGAAAACTCTTTGAACGGAAAAGAATTGAGAACCATTATAAGAAACGTAAACGAAAACTCAAGACAGTTGCTCAGACAGTGGTCTACGGCTTATAGTGTAATGTTAAAAATAAAAAGACCCGCTGTACCTTTCCTTGTAGCAGGTGCAGGCGCAGGCTTTTTGGCAGGCTTCACGCATAATGTCTTAAGGGCTGATGCGTAAATTTATATTTTTTTCACCAAAAAAATATTGGCTGAGTAAGTAATTATTCAGTCGTTTTTTTATTTTTAAATATTATTATTTATATAGCGGGGCTTATGCAGCCCCTGCACCCCGCAGTTTCTTTCTTGTGCCGACAAGAAAGAAACCAAAGAAACTCCCGAGTGCTACGCACGTAGGTACATTAAGTCTAAACAAATATCAACGAACATGGCAGAAAAAACTTCGTTCGCTAATAATTTGT
>CADBNI010000014.1 GCA_902795965.1 uncultured bacterium | reverse complement strand
CGGTGTTGTAGCAGCAATGACAATGCCTACATTGATTAACCAAACAAACGGCGCACAGTACAAAGCAGCTTACAAAAAAGCATTGTCAGCTATTTCTCAAGGTATTACCTTGAACGTAGCACTTGATGACATCAGCTTTGCTGACAACAAAACCGCTGAAGCAGGTGCAAGTGATACAGTAAATTCTACGGCTTACATTTTGGGTCAAAGAATGAATGTTGTTAAGACTGACAAAAAAGTCGGTTATGATGCAGTAACATTCAAAGGCGGCGGTACTGATGCCGATACAAATACAACATTGTTCTTTAATGACGGTTCCGTATTCCAATTTACACCGTCTGATGTTGGTTGTACTCAAGCATATGAAACAGGTAATGCAGGTACAAACAAAGTTTGTAAAGGTTTTATCGACGTAAACGGTTTGAAAGGACCTAACAAAGAAGTTACTTGTGATGAAACGGGAACAAATGCGGCTAACGCTTCAGGTGCTTGTACTGTTAAATCACCGACGGATATTTATCCTGTTAAATACTACGATCAGACAATCTTGCCGAACTCAGATGCTGCAAGAGCTGTTTTGTACGGTAAATAACGGAATGCTATTTAAGGCGAGCGACATCGCAATTTCATAAGAATTATAGAGGAGTTGTCTTTTATAAAAAGAGCTCCTCTATTTTTTTGTGCTAATATAATATTTGTAGGTATGCTCATGCCTTTCACCGACACACGCAATCAGTGAAGGACTAAGGTCGGAAAGGAGGGCGCTATGATAAGACTAATAATAATGCTATTACTGGCATTAACTGTCGCAGTAATAGCATTTAAAGTCTAAGTCGTAGGAGTGAAGCAAGCCATTAAGAAGAAATTCACAATATTCTTTTTGGCTTGTCCTACATTTATATTATTTACTATTTATTGAGTTTTGTCAAGTGGGTTTTGTAATTTTCATACCACAGAAAAACCTGCATGTAACATTTTATATATTAATATTTTGTTTTTTTTATTTTGATTTTTAAGAATATTTTCAAGTTCCAAGTCAATATCTTCGGGTAAATCAACGGTTGAAAACTTAAAAAATTCGACCAATTCGACATCAAGAACTTTAGAAATTTTATCTAAAACATGTAACGAAGGAAAAAATCTGCCCGATTCAATTCCCGATAGTGAAGATGTTTCTATATCAATCATTTCCGACAGTTGCTCCTGTGTCAAACCATTGTTTTTTCTTATCAATTTAATTCTTTTGCCTAATAATTTTTTATTGTCCATTCTTTAATATTACCCTTATATAAAGCCTATTCTAAGTGATTTTATTACTTAAAAAAATATAAATTCCGTAATAATTACTTAAAACTACTTGACAAACACTTAAAAATGATTTAGAATAAGTGTACAGTAATGGGTTCTCAAAAACATTCTACTTTTTTTTAAACATGGAGGATAAGTTTTTGGGAAGAGAGTTTAAAAAAGAAAGGTGAAAAGATTATGACAAAACATTTCGGTTTTACTTTGGCGGAAGTATTGATTACTTTGGGTATCATTGGTGTAGTTGCCGCTATGACTATGCCTACGTTGATTAACCAAACCAACGGCGCACAGTACAAAGCAGCTTACAAAAAAGCATTGTCTGCTATTTCTCAAGGTATTACCTTGAACGTAGCACTTGATGACATCAGCTTTGCTGATACGACATCTACAAACAGTACCGCAGCTAACGCAGGTAAAAATGACAAACCTAACACAACGGCTTACATCTTGTCTCAAAGAATGAACGTCGTTAAATCTGGTACTACAGTCGGATATGATGATGCTAATGCTCCGTTTGTAGGTGACGGTACAAACAAAGGTACTGATGCTTCTACTAATACTACGTTGTTCTTTAATGACGGTTCCGTATTCCAGTTTAACCCGACCGATTATGCTTGTACAAAACAGGTGGCAGTTGAAACAGAAACTAATAAAAATAAAATTTGTAAAGGTTTTATTGACGTAAACGGTTTGAAAGGACCTAACAAAGAAGTCAGATGTGATGAGTCCAATACCGGTAAAGCAGCTGCAACCGGTTGTACGGTAAAATCACCGACGGATATCTATCCGGTTGTTTACTATGACCAAACAATTTTGCCGAACTCTGATGCAGCAAGAGCAGTATTGTACGGCAAGTAGCGGGAGCGAGCCGAGGCTGGAGTTGTTTTGCGTAAGTGATGAAATCACTTAAAGCAAAACACGGAATGCCGTTTAAGGCGAGCGACCAAGAGAAAAAGTGAGAAGTGAAACGTGAGATGTGAAAAGTTCATATCCATAGTTCACAAAAAATTGTTTAAAACAAAAATCGAATCTTTTTGTCGACGAGGTTTCACCTCGTCGTTTTTTTATGTAAACTAACTCTTTCCCTGATTAGGGAAGGGAGTTGTGACAATTCCTCCACTAATTTGGGGTGGTTAGGGAGGGGTAATACTCTCTCAAACCCCCTTCAACAACTCCCGTACCGCATTTGAACTTATCCCGATAATGTTTTCCAAATCGCCCGTAAACTCTTTAATATACCCTTCGGGCATCTCCTGTATACCGTAAGAACCCGCTTTGTCAAAGGGTTTATAATTGTCTATGTAAAAATTAATCTGCTCGTCCGTCAAATCTTCAAAAGTTACATAACTTGTCGTTGAATTTTTCTTATACGCTCCCGTTTCGGAATTTATTACTACAATACTTGTAACAACGAAATGTGTCTTGCCCGAAAGTTTTTTCAACATTTCAAATGCACCCTGGCGTCCTTCGGGCTTGCCCAAAATCTCGTTATCCAAAACAACAACCGTATCAGCACCTATGATTAATGAAGGTTCTTCAACAAGCGGTATAACCGCTTTTGCCTTATTATACGCAAGATTTTCAATAAAATCGTAAGAAAATACCGTCGTCGTATGATCTTCGATATACGGTGACGGTATAATTTTAACTGCAATCTGTGCTTTTCTCAGAATATCCGCCCTTCTTGGAGAAGAAGACGCTAAGATAATTTTTCCCACCATTTTGTTCTCACTTTCTTTAAGGTAATTCTACCTCAAAAACGTGAGAACGAAAATCCTTTATTGCGGGCGTGTTTTTGTATATCTTGCCGTTCGTGCGTTTATCGCATAACAGGCAATGTTCAGCCTCTGTTTCAGGTTCATCATATTACGATACATCCCTGCGTAATCATTCATTGCATCCATCATCTTTTCCGGATCCACCATTGATTCCATATTGTCATGGTTATCCACTTTTTCTTCTGCGTACTTTTTGACCAAAAGTTGATCAATGTAGTCCTCTGCACCGATTGCCATTGCAGATCCTCCCTTTTTTGTGTTCCTATTGTGTGAGAAAGTTATCCTTAATATTCCTTATGTATATACTAAGTATTTCTTTCCCAAAAAATTGCTTTATTTTTCGATTATTGTTAAGAAAAAGTTACAAAAGGGGAGAGGTGAAATGTGAAAAGTGAAAAGTTCATTAAGCTCGCTACGCTCGAAAAATTATATTTATGTTTGCATAGCAAACCGATAAGGTCTTTTCACTTCTCACTTTTCACGTTTCACCTTTCACCCCCTCCCCCAAACAGATGATTTTTTGCGGATTTGGTTTAAATTCCTTAATAAATACCGTATAATTTTTATGGTAATGTTGACTTTTTATAAAACATTATTAAAACCCTATTAAAAGAAGGAGAGTGCTACTATGGGTATGGCAGCTTCACAGGCGAGATATTTAGGCTTAACGGCAAGAAAAACTAATGTGGAATATGAAGGTCAACAGGTTAACCAGGCGCGTATGGCTTTGGCTAAGGAATGCGCAAATACTTTTAGCGAACTTATTGCGCTGGAAGTTCCGACAGCACCGAGTACACAGGATTATACAACTTTGCAGTATTCGTATGAGGACGGTACAAATACCGAAACAATCAGCAATATGACAGAACTTCAAAATGATCCTAATTACAACTATATGGTTACGCACTATCATTTTGCCGAAATTTATAAGGGTGTTAAATCATTAAAATCCAATCCGCAGGTTACTTTTGGAGACAAATCAGCTAAAGAAACCGTTTCTATGAATTCGGTTACTTATGATGAAACTACCGATACTTATTCGGTTGACGGCAGAGCATTGAGCAAATATGATTCTTCGGTTCAGGAACAAAAAGATGTTTATTCGCAAATTGTAAAGGATTATCCCGATTTTGTAAAAACTGATGTCAGTGAGGTTTATACTTATACAAACAGTGACGGCAAAATTTGTTTTACGACAAAATCCGATTTAAAAAAAGCGGTTGACGGCTCGGCGGATTTACCGCAATACAAACTTGTTGAAGATGTTCCGGACTATGTCGGAAACAGCGCGGTTTTGCCTTATGATTCTACCGATTCAACGCAGAAAACTGCTTTAGAACAAATTCGTAAAGATTTTCCGTCAGAAAGTATTGCGGAAACCGATCAAATTTATACTTGGACATTCCAGGGCAAAACTTATTTTGCAACTCTTGAGGATTTAAGGACGACTGCTCAAAGTGCGCCCGATCCGACAAAACCGACAGAAAATCAAAATAAACTTAATCAATATGATGCGGAAGGGGTTAAAACAAAAGTTGAAGTGACCGAAAAAGCGTTTGTCGACTTGGACAATTCGGGACGTCCGCAAAGTATTAAATACGAAGATTCATCAATAGTTTATTCTTTGAATACCGAAACAATTACTGACGAGGCGGCTTATAATGATGCAATGAATCAGTATCAGTATGCAATGGCAAATTATGAAAAACGTATTCGAGATATTAACGCAAAAACCGAAAAAATTCAAGAAGAAGACAGAACCCTTGAATTGCGTCTGCGTCAGCTTGATACGGAACAGGAAGCCTTGCAGACCGAATTGGAAGCGGTTAAGAAGGTTATTGATAAGAATATCGAGTCTACATTTAAGACTTTTGAATCATAATTAAGAGGTTGAAATGGCATATAAAAATGACAGTTACTTGGTAATAGCAAACAAATTCGGTTCGGCAAGCTCTGATGCGAAAGCTCAGCTTTGGGAAACTTATGATAAACTTCGCGATTTGACGGTATCGGGAAGCGGTCAGGGAACGGGCTTTGAGGCAACGGGCGGATTTCTTTACAATTTGGCAAGTTTGCTTGCTCCCGCATCTTTTGCAACTGTCTTTGGTGCGTCAGAATCAATGAATATTCCGGGTACTTCTTATGCATCAAAGTTTAACGGCGGTTCATCTTACGGTATTGATTCGCTTTACAATTATTCGGGTTTCCCCGGTGGAGCAGCTCCTGTTTCCTGGGGCTTGGCAACAGGCGGTGCGGCTTCAATTATTAACGGTTGGGGTTCGGGAGGTGTAAGTACTTCCGGTACGGCAACAGGGTTTGCCTCAGGTATAGGCGGAATTGCCGACGTTGCAAGCGCAGCGGCTTACGGATTGGGTGCAGCTAACGGATACGGTTTGCGAATGAAAAACGTTGTTTTGCCCGTTGCAAGTGTGATTTCGGGTTGGGGCGGTATTATGCAGGCTGCTGCTCCTTATTTGGGTGAATACGGTTTGCCCGCAATCGTTATGGGTAACTTGATGCAGGGTACTTCTTCTGCGGCTCTTGCGGCATATCAAAATGTAACGGGTAATATTACGGCTAATGCGGACGCAATCCTTTCAAACAAAGTAAGAAATATTGAAACGGTTTGTAAGATGCTTGATACGCAGGGTGATGTCGTCAAAAAAATGCTCAAAGAATCTATTGAAAGCGACAGTAAAGCTATTCAAAACTTGTAAAATTCGGCATTCTGAGCATTACTGCATAATGATTAGTTACAATCCAACTTATTTTATACAAATTGTATGCGGGGCGTATGCCGCCCCTGCACCCCTACAGTTACTTTCTTGTATCGACAAGAAAGTAACCAAAGAAACTTCCGACCTGTTCCTTCGTTCACATCAAATGTAATGCTCCACATAAGGCGGAATAACTCACTATATGTCATTCTGAACTTGTTTCAGAATCTATCCGTTTTTATCGTTCAAACAAATTCCGCCCTGTTGTTGTGTCGCAAACATCTGATTGTTCACTGCGTCAAAGGTCGGCTTGATTTTTTATTTTTAAAAATAATTATGTGTAATTCAATTTGTATAATAACTTAACTTTTATTTACAAATTTTTATTTTGGTTAAAGTTTTTGGAGTTTTGACCGTAGATATATTTGTAAGACCGAAATGTTAAGACATGTTAAAGAGAAATTTCAAATCATGGCAATTCTTTTTATCAAATCGTTTTAATATACATGTAGGTCTAAAGTGTAAGGAGAAAAATGCTTCGTGATACTTTAGAGATGAATATAAAGAGATTAATTGATTTCTTGATATATTCAAAAAACTTTCTGATAAGAAAGAATCCTATAAAATCAATGTCAGATTCATTCGTAGAAGGTATACGTGAGTTTCTGACAATGAACAAGAAGCGAAAGATGGCGCAATACAGATTGAATTATCACCGCCATCAGTTCCAAAAGATGGAACAGTTGATTGCCGAAAACAATCAGCACACCTTCTTGAGAGGTAATAACCTCAACGAAACAAGGTAGAAGGAATTTAAAAAATGGGATTACTTGTATCACAGATTAGGTTAATGTATCTTCAACAGGCAAGGCTTGATTTGGAGTACAAAATTCAGCTTATCACTCAGACAAAAATGGGATTGTCACAATCCGTCAGTGATTTGATGCAGGTCGGAAACGATTATGATCCCGAATCGCCAACAACAAAGATGTTGCAGCAAAGGCAGGCGAAACTGAAGGTTTTGGAACAAAAACTTGATCAGCAAATGGCAGCATATCAAACAAGGTTGAAAATGATAGATACAGAGTGCGAATCGGCTCGTGCAATGCTTGATAAAAATATTCAAAGTTCATTCTCTTACGGAAGATAAAATATAAAGGCGGTTTTTAAAACCGCCTTTTAATATATATTAAATGCTTTATTCAGATAATCAATATTTCAGCATTGAAACGATTTTTGGAGAATCCGTTAATTTTTCTCTGCCTTTCAATGCTTCAAGTTCAATTAAGAATGCCGTGCCGACCAAATTTGCGCCTGCTTTTTTGATTAATTTGCAAGCTGCTTCGGCGGTTCCGCCCGTTGCAAGCAAATCGTCAACTATCAAAACGTTTGCACCTTTCGGGAATGCGTCCTGATGAATTTCTATTTTATCCGTACCGTATTCAAGTTCATATTCTTGAGAATACGTTGCTGCAGGAAGTTTGTTAGGCTTTCTGACCGGTACAAATCCCGCATTTATTTTGTATGCCATGGGCATGCCAAAGATAAATCCGCGGCTTTCAATTCCTGCTATATAATCAATTTTTACATCACTAAAACAATCACAAAGATAATCAATCATTACCTTTAGAGTTTCGGCATCTTTCAAGGCTGTTGTAATATCTCTAAAAACTATTCCCTTTTTGGGGAAATCGTTTACCGATCTGATTTTATCTTTTACGTTTACTATTGTTGCTTCCATTATTTTTCTCCTTTTTCGACTAATATATTTTTAAGTTTTTCGGTATATTTGTCTTTATACTCTTTTGTTTTTTGAATTTCTTTTTTAATAAACGCTTTTATGCTCGCTTCTTCTTCCAAAACAAGTCCGTGTGCGGTTTTGCCCCAGTTCATATCTTTTTTTAGGAACAAGATTTTAAAACAGATGTACAAAACGAGCGGAAACCAAAGCGTTATAAGGTATATTGAGGTTTCTACGGCTTCAAAAGTAGCATCCAATCTTGGCATAAAATCATATTTTCTCAAGGCATATCTGACACCGAGGAAAAATCCCAAACCGATTACACAGCCGATAATCAATGACGAATAAAGCATGTGTGCCGGTGCATCTTTTGCGATTATTTTGAAAGTTCTGATTAGAATTTCTACCAATAACCAAAACGGCATAATAAATTCCGAAATATAAGCCGTCATATCAAGACTTGCTCTCAACGACATTTTTTTAGAAAACAGAACATCGCCAAAATACTCAAGATATCTTCTTATTGTGCCTTCCAACCATCTTCTGCGCTGTCTGAACAACGGACGGAGGTAAGTAATCCCTTCTTCGTAAACAACAGTATCGGGACAAAATCTTATATCCCAGCCTTTTATGTGTAATCTTGTTGACATATCCAAATCATCAACGAGTGTGTAGTTGTTCCAGCCTCCGATATCTTCGAGTGCCTCACGTTTGATTAATTCTCCGTTTCCTCTGAGTTCTACCGCACCTTTGACGGAATCTCTGCCGACTTGAAGGTGAGTATCCATTGTGTATTCGTTATTTTGACAACGGGTTAAAAGATTTACGTTTTTGTTTCGTATAACTTTTCTTGCTTGAACCGCTCCGACATCTTTTGGTTCAAGATTTGGGATAAGTTTAGAAAGAAAATCGGGTTCAACCGTTGCATCGGCATCAAAAACGAGGATTGCATCCCCTTTTGCTATTTGAAAAGCATCATTAAGCACCGCTGATTTTCCGGGGAAAGCATCTTTTGCGCGGACAAGTGCCGTAATTTTGTCATGCTTTTGTTCAAGTTCTCTTATTACGTTTGCGGTATTGTCCGTACTTCTGTCATCTATAACGATTATGTCAAAGTTTTCATAATCCATGCTCAAGATATTTTCAACCGTATTAGAAATAACGGTTTCTTCATTGTGAGCGGGAATCATGACCGTAACAAAAGGTTTGTAGTTTTCGTTAATAATTTTGGGGGATTTTTCGAGTTTGCGTTTTTTAAACTTATAAGAAAGGTTCATAAAAATAACGTAAAGCGTCATTAGTGCGCACAAAAGCGCAAGTCCCCAAACAGTGTTGAAATAACTTTGGAATACGTATATAAATACAATAAGTCCGAATACAATAATAAAAAGTAATAATCTTTCCTTCATAAAACTTCCTCAACAGTATTATATCAAAAACTTATTTATATTTCCTAAACATACATGATTTCATTACTTTTTGTAAAAAATTCCTCTGTTTATATGTTTTTTTCTCAAATATATGTTAAAAAACGTTAAAATACTTGCGCAATAAAAATATTTGTCTATAATAAAGCATGTACAAAGAAGAAAAGGAGTTTTATTATGAACAAAGAAGAATTGGTACAAGAAATTTCAAAAAAAGCAGGAGTTACTCAAAAAGAAGCTGCTGAAGTATTGAGCGCATGCATTGATACTATCCAAAAAACAGTTTCTAAGGGTAAAAAAGTTACTTTGGTAGGTTTCGGTACTTTTGAAGCAAGAAAAAGAGCTGCAAGAATCGGCCGTAACCCTCAAACAGGCAAAGAACTTAAAATCCCTGCAACAACAGTTCCCGCTTTCTCAGCAGGTAAAAAATTCAAAACTGTTGTTAACGGCAAATAGTTTTGTGTTGTTTAAGGCGACCAAGAGAAATTTAAAAAGCTCTCCGAAAGGGGAGCTTTTTTATATCAGTTGTTTTGTGCAGTCATAACAATAAAATGCAAAATCGTCATCATTATTAATTTTTTCAATAAGTATTCGTTTAATGTCCGTAAGATTTTTTTGCGCAGGAGTTATAAACAGCTTGTAAGGTTCGATATTCAGAATTTCGCATATAATATTTAAAGTTTCGGGTGAAGGGTAGTTTTTGCCGTTTTCGATAAAGCTGATACTGCGGGGACTTATTCCAACCCGTTCTGCAAACGATTCCTGCGTAATCCCTCTTTGGTTACGTAAAGATTTGATTTTTGCCCCTAAAAGTTTTTTGATATCATACATACTTTAATTATCTTTAATATTTTTGTAAAACTTAATGAAGTAACGGATAAAAAAATTTTGACATTATTACCCTATATGATATTGAGAAAAAGGGTTAAAATCGTTTAAAATGCCTATATAGAGGAGGTATTTATGAAGAGATATGCTTTTACGTTAGCAGAGGTTTTAATTACTCTCGGTATAATTGGTGTTGTTGCCGCAATGACTATGCCCGTGTTGATTAACAATATTAAGTATCACAGTTACGACAACGCAAAACGTAAAGTTTTGAACTCAATCGGCGAAGCTGGTAAATTACTTGCGATTGAGGGAGATTTGAACGGAGCTGCGGATGCGGAAGATTTTGTTAAAAACAGATTGGCAAAGAAAATGTCTATTGCAAAATTTTGCGACAGTTCGCATTTAACCGATTGCGGATTGCCGAGCAAGTTTTTGAAAACAGACGGTAAAACCGAAATGAGCATGCCGACCAAGATGAAAGGACAAACTGCGGCAAGAGTATTTAATTATGGGAGTGAGGAAACACAAGCATATGCGGATAAAAACAGTTTTGGATTTGTAACGGGTAACGGCTATAGCGTGAACTTGTTTTATAACGGAGCATGCATACCCGACAAAAGTACGGCTGCAATGTCTACAACGACAGACTCGAATGGAAATTCTTATAAATACTACTTTATCCAAGACCAAATGTGCTTTTTTGCAATTTACGACATGAACGGTAAGGGCGGTCCTAACGTAGTTGGTAAGGACATAGGACTTGTCGGCGTGTTCTACCCAAACGAGGAAACGAAGGCCGTTGCAGCGTTACCCGCGGATTATGACTGGAGTAGTGCAGGTCGTGGAGGAGCAAAGTCAATAAGAACGTATGCCACTGCGCCGAAGGCATGTGATGACCAATTTGGCAAGGACTACCGTTTGCCTGATAGGGACGAAGCAGCCCTCATGGCCATGGCAGGCAACCTGCTTGGTATAACGGACAACGGCTACTGGTCCGGTTCAGTAGTTGGTTCAGGCTTAGCGTGGAGGCAGTTCTTCTACGGCGGCAGTCGCCTCGCCTACCCGGTTGCGAACGGCCTCTACGTCCGGTGCGTCAGGAGATAGAAGCAGCTAAGCAGCTGAGAAGTTAGGCAGCTGAGATAAAAGTTTGATAAGTAAGGTAAGTTTGGTAAGTCGGATAAGTACGTATCGGTAAAAATCTCCCTCGCCCCTTGTGGGAGAGGGAAATTTTTCAATGCGAAAACGAAGTTTGAGCATTAGAAAAATGGGTGAGGGGTTCAACCCGCCGAAAAT
>CADBNI010000013.1 GCA_902795965.1 uncultured bacterium | reverse complement strand
CAACCCGCCGAAAATTTTATTCTTACCCCTCACCCGAATTTCTAATATTCGAGCAAGCTCTCATATTGAAATTCTACCCTCTCCCGCAAGGGGAGAGGGGTGTATTCTTGTTATTCCATGCTTGATTTTTACGTTATCCCGAACTTGTTTCGGGATCTTGAACTGTTAGAGTGTGTTAAACAATGACAAGATGCTGAAACACGGAGGTCAATCCGACGTTCAGCATGACAGAAGATTGAATTTTATGAGATTCTTCGGACTTCGTCCTCAGAATGACGGAAAATTTTTTAATTCTTCACTCACCTAACTTAAAAAACTGCTATCCCGATTTTTTCATGCTAAAATAAAATCATGATTACCGACACAATCGCATCAACGCATTTGGGCAAAAAATCCGAAGGAAGCGAAACCTACGCTCCGTCACTTTTGGTCGCAATCCCGCGCGAAGAAAATCGCTCCCGTTATGCCATTGATTTGCAAAATCTTCCGTTCAAAGGATTTGACATTTGGCATGCCTATGAGTTTTCAGCACTCACGCAAAACGGAATCCCCGTAACAAAACTCCTCAAACTCAAATACGACTGTGAAAGCGAATTTATCGTCGAATCCAAATCGCTAAAACTTTACTTAAACTCTTTCAACATGTCAAAATTCGGAAACTCAACCGCCGAATGTCTTGAAATATGCAAAAAAACAATCGAAAATGATTTGTCAAAAGCTCTGAAAACACAAGTAACGGCAAATTTTTTGGACAACAACACCGAACGTAAAGAAATTTTTACGGATTTTACGGACATTATGACACTGATTGACGAAAACGCACTTTCAATAACAAAATTCAAAGAAGCTCCCGAAGTCTTGGAAACCGACATGACGGACAAAAGAGAATACCGTCTGAAATTCTCCTCTTTGCGCTCAAATTGCAGGGTTACGCACCAACCCGACTTTGGAGAACTGTTTATTCGTTACAAATCATCAAAACACATAACGGAAGAAAGTCTTGTCAAATATTTGTGTTCTTTCCGCTCCGAATACCATTTTCACGAAGAATGCTGCGAAATGATTTTTAAACGACTTTCGGACATTCTTGATAAAGATGATGAACTTATGGTTTGCGCACTTTACACCCGCAGAGGCGGAATTGACATTTCTCCCGTCAGGTACAGAGGCGAAATCGGTGAGGCATCTGTTTTGACGGATTTAAACACATTTGCAAGAAACGGGATAAAACAATGAACAACAAAATTATCGGCAACGCAGGCGAAGATTTGGCAGCCCGTTATCTTGAAAAACGCGGATATCAAATTTTAGAGCGAAACAAGCATTATTCAAGGTTTTGCGAAATAGATATTATCGCAAAATACAAAAATACAATCGTGTTTGTTGAAGTGAAAACCCGCAAAACAAACGCATTTGGAGAACCCGCAGAAGCGATTACCAAAAACAAATACGAAAATCTTCGCAAAGGAGTTCAATTCTACCTTGCCAAAAACAAAGCGAAAGACTTCAGAATTGACTTAATAAGCATTACCCTGAAACCCGAATTAAAAATTGAGCATTTAAAGAATATATAAATTTTTATTGAATTGTAACAATTTTTGTCAGAATGATGATTTTTGTGTTATTATCTAATCAAAATAGAAAAAACATTTTAAAAAGGGGAAAAATATGATTTCAGTAAACGATTTAAAAACAGGCTTGACACTTCAATTAGACAACGGTTTGTGGTCTGTTGTAGAATTTTTGCACGTAAAACCCGGTAAAGGTGCTGCATTCGTAAGGTCAAAATTGAAAAACGTAGAAACAGGACAGGTTGTTGAAAAAACTTTCCGCGCAGGTGAAAAAGTTGCAAAAGCAATGCTTGACAGACGCGAAATGCAATATCTTTATAAAGAAGGTAAAGAATACGTTATGATGGATAACGAAACTTATGAACAATTACAGTTGACCGAAGACCAAATCGGTGACGGTATCAAATATTTGAAAGAAAATATGATTGTTCAGGTTTTGATGCACGATTCAAGAATTATCGGTGTGGATCTTCCCGCTCACGTAGTTTTGGAAGTTACCGATACCCCTCCGTCAGAAAAGGGTAATACTGCTCAAGGCGGTACAAAACCAGCTACTTTGGAAACAGGTGCGGTTGTAAACGTTCCGTTCTTTATCTCTAACGGAGATATGATTAGAGTCGATACAAGAACTAACGAATATCTTGACAGAGCTTAATCTTTGCATAAACAGAAAGGTAAAAATATGAAATTCGATATAGAATATGTTGAAAAATTGGCAAAAGTTTTGGCTGATAATTCATTAACCGAAATTTCGCTTGAAGACGGAGAACAGGCAATAACTTTGCGTAAAGATGTTATGGGAGTTGGTGCTCCGGTTACGGTTTCCGCTCCTGTTGCAGTTCAAGCTCCCGCTGCCGAAAAATCAGCTTCAGAACCCGTAAAAAAAGGTAAACCGTTAACATCTCCGATGGTCGGAACATTCTATTCCGCACCATCTCCCGATGCGGAACCGTTTGTGAAAGTCGGTCAAACCGTAAAAGAAGGAGATGTAGTTTGTATAGTTGAAGCTATGAAACTTATGAACGAGATTGAATCCGAATTTGCAGGCAAGATTGTTGAAATCTGTGTTCAAGACGGACAGCCCGTCGAGTTCGGTCAAGTATTAATGTATATTGAATAGAAAGGTGAAAGGCGAAATTTATTTTAGCCGAGTATTATGTTCAGAAAAGTATTGATTGCTAACCGCGGTGAAATTGCGGTAAGAATTATAAGAGCGTGTCGAGAAATCGGACTTCCGACCGTTGCGATTTATTCGCAGGCTGATGCAAACTCACTCCACGTAAGACTTGCTACCGAAGCATACTGTATAGGCCCCGCCCAAAGTGCAAAAAGCTATTTGAGTATACCCGCAATTATTTCTGCGGCTATTGTATCCGGTGCGGACGCAATCCACCCGGGATACGGTTTTATGTCGGAAAGAGCGGATTTTGCCGAAATTTGCGAAAAACACGGAATAAAATTTATCGGCCCGACATCCGAAGCCATGAGAAAAATGGGCGATAAAGCAACGGCTCGTCAAACAATGATTGAAAATGACGTTCCTGTTACACCCGGAACGGGAATTTTGAAAACACCCGAAGAAGTAAAAGAATTTGCTCACAAAGTCGGTTATCCGATTATTTTGAAAGCTACTGCAGGCGGCGGCGGAAAAGGTATGAGAATTTGCCGTAATGATGATGAAGTCGAAACGAATATGAGTCTTTGTCAATCGGAAGCCGAAAATTTCTTCGGTAATCCTGATGTTTATGCCGAAAAATTTCTTGAAAATCCTCGTCATATTGAGGTTCAAATTTTGGGCGATCAATACGGTAATGTCGTTCATTTGGGCGAAAGAGATTGTTCTATTCAAAGACGTCACCAAAAACTTTTGGAAGAAGCTCCTTCGCCTGCTATTGATGAAGCAACAAGAAAAGAAATGGGTGCAGCTGCGGTTCGTGCCGCAAAAGCCATAAACTACGAAGGCGCGGGAACTTGCGAATTCCTTCTTGACCATGACGGAAAATGGTATTTTATGGAAATGAATACACGTATACAGGTTGAACATTGCGTGACGGAGATGATTTCTAATGTTGATTTGGTGCGTGAACAGATTATGGTAGCTTCGGGTGAAAAACTTGATTTTACTCAAGATGATATCATTTTGCGCGGACATGCTATTGAATGCCGTATAAATGCCGAAAATCCCGAAAAAGACTTTATGCCTAACCCCGGACAAATTACGGGTTATGTAACACCCGGCGGATTTGGCGTCAGGGTTGATTCTCACGCTTATCAGGATTATACAATCCCGCCGTATTATGATTCAATGATAGGTAAATTGATATGCTGGGGCAGAACCCGTAATGAAGCTCGCCGAAGAATGTATAGAGCATTGAAAGAATATGTTATAACAGGCATTGAAACTACCCTTCCGTTCCATCAGGAAATCATTGAAGACCCTGTGTTTATGAGCGGAAAATTCAATACGGGATTTATAGAAGACTTCTATAAACGAACAGGAAAAGATAAAAAATAAAAGACCGATTTTCGGTCTTTTTTTATATCTGAACATAAAATATAACATAAAATAATAAAATAACTCTATTTATCATTGACAAATTGCAATTTTTGTGATATTTTATAACCAAAAGGAGCAAAAATGTTCAGATATATAAAATTAAAAAATTATAAATCATTGGTCGATTTTGAAGCAGATTTTACAGGCAAACGTAATGAGCCGAAGAAATTTGTTCTTATATACGGTGAAAACGGTATCGGAAAATCTAATTTGGCATCTTCTTTTTTGACTTTGTATGATATTATTCAAACTCGTCTTTCGATGGTTGATAAAACAATGTTTTTGGAAAAACTCGCCGAAGATAAAATGGCGGAGGATAATTTCGGCATTTTGAGAGGCTTTTTGAATAATAATTTTATTGATATCAAATCAATTATAAATACTTGCAAAACCGTTAATTCTGACGGTAATATGATGCTTGAATTCGGTTTTCGTTACAAGGGGAAAAACGGTTATTATCGTATTGAAACGGACGATGAGCAGATTGTTTCCGAAAAATTGGATTTTGTTTTGAATAAAAATCAAGCGGAATATTTTAATATTACCAATAATTCTATGAGAATAAAGGAGAGTATTTTTACTGACGCCGCTTATTATAAGGAATTTAAAAATACCGTTAAACAATATTGGGGGAAACATTCTCTTTTGGCTATTCTTTATTATGAAACAAAAGAAAAGGCTAAGAATTATGTAAAAAATCGTATTATACCTAATTTTTATGATTTGATATCTATGTTTAATGAGGTATCGCTTTACGTAAATAATACATTGAGAAATAAGAAAGGTATTTTGACGGTTAAACATAAATTGCTCGGCATGATAGAAAGCGGTATTATTAAATCGAAAGAAAAAGGCGAACTTTTGAAAATGGAAAGTTTTGTCGATAATTTCTTTACGCGAACTTATAGTGATATAAAAAGAGCTTATTATAAAACCGAGGAAAAAGACGGCAAAATTTCATATCAGCTTCATTTTGAAAAACTTATTTACGGAAAAATAAGGGATATTGATTTTCGCGTTGAATCAGCAGGAACTCAACATCTTTTGAGAGTGTTGCCGTATATGCTTACTGCCGTTGAAAAAGGTACGGTTATTGTTGATGAATTTGATTCGGGTATTCATGATATATTGATTAATAATGTATTGGAATGCCTGTATCCTTCAATAAACGGTCAGATTATTCTTACAACTCATAATACTTATCTTTTGGAATCCGAAGAATTTCCTAAAGACAGTATTTATGTGTTTGGTGTTGATGCTGATGCAAATAAAAGACTTGTTCCGATTACGGATTTGGAAGACAGAGTACATCCGAATTTGAATATTCGTAAACGTTATTTGAACGGAACTTATCAGGGAGTACCAATGCCTATGGATGTGGATTTTGAGGATTTGGTTGAGGAGTTGAAATGCGGTACGGGAACACCTTAAAAATAATTGCCGTTGTTCATGGCAAATCCGAATATCAAATTTGCAGTTTTATAAAAAATGAATTGCGTCTTGGTGCTTTGAAAATCTTAGCCGATAAAAAAGGGCAAAAATCAATACAAATAACCTCTTTGAGAAAATTTTTCGACCATAATATACATCTGCGTTCGGAAGAAGATTTTAAAAGAGAATTCAATAATTGTTTGGAACTTGATGAGGAAGGCAAACCTTTAATTCCCGAAGATTTGAAAATTTACACAATTATGGATACTGATGATTGCAGTCCAAAACAAAAAGCCGAATACAAAAACAAAAAGATGTTTGAAGGTCATTGGGCTTATGAATATATTGAACCTATTTTTAATGACGATAATTTGGAACAAGTTTTGTTAAAAGCCGATATAAAAATTAAGAGCAAGAAAAAAGATTATGTGGAGATTTTTCCTACCACCGCAAAGCACAGGCAAAACGGTGCAATAGAATTAAAAGATTTTAAAAATAAACTTTCAAAAATTTCTGATACAAATATGAACGAATTTGTCGTCTGCTGTCTTGATGAGGCAGAAAAGAACAAATTTAATAATCAAAGAAATCTTTAACGGGAATTTCAAGACATTCGGATATACCTATCAGCAACCCCAAACTGACACATCTTTTTGCTGTTTCTATTTTGGCAAGATGTTCACGTGAAATGTTAAGTTTTTCTGCAAGCTGATTTTGCGAAAGCCCTTTTGCTTTGCGAAATTTAAATATGTTGCGTCCTAATTGTAAAATTTTTGTAGTCTTAGTGTTCACAAAATACATTTTATGTGTTATTATATTAAATGTATGTAGTCTTAAAGAGAACAAAGGAGATTAAATTATGAAAAAATTCGGTTTCACCTTAGCCGAAGTCCTCATTACACTTGGGATTATCGGAGTAGTTGCGGCAATAACCATGCCAACACTGATAAAAAATTATCAAAAACAGGCTACGGTTAATAAAATAAAGAAATTTTATACAAATATTAATCAGGTATATTTACGCGCACAAGTAGACAACGGTGAGTATTCTACCTGGTCGTATGATGATGTTGAAGACTATTACAACAAATACCTGAAACCATATCTGAAAAATGTTGATAATATTCAGAAAAATACAGGGATATTGGGATTAATAAGCGCTGGGAATGCTATCAGAGTGGTATTTGCTGACGGAACGCAAGCTATTTTTGCAATACGTAGTGAGCATGTAATGAAAAATAATGGTGGGGCAGTGATTTTGTTTGATACAAAAGTTCAAAAACATAATTCCGGAATATCATCATACATCAAATACCCGACACGAGAAAGATTTACCTTTATTATAAATAATAAAGGAGTTGTAACGTTACCGGGTTTATCAGATACAAGGGAGCAGAATTTAAGGAAATGTAAGAAATATAACCCAAATAACGGAAATAATTATGGAAACAACGGGTATGTTACTTGTTCAACAGTAATATACAAGGATGGCTGGAAAATCGCGCCTGATTATCCTTGGTGATTTTTGTGTTAAAATCAGTATATGGAAGGGCAGATTTACAAAATTCATTCCGATTTTTATTACGTTGATGACGGAAAAAATTGTCACGAATGCAAAATTCGAGAGGTCTTAAAAAAACGTAGAGAAAGGATTTTGGTCGGGGATTTTGTTGAGTTTGAAAACGGGGTTATAACCGAAATTATTGAACGGAAGAATTTTATCAGTCGTCCGAGTGTCGCAAATATTGATCAAATTATAGTCGTTTCAGCTCTGAAAGAACCTGATTTGGATCTTCATCAGCTTAATCGTTATATTGCGCTTGCAAAATATTATGATATAAAAACAGTTCTTTGCTTTAATAAAGAAGATTTGGGCAAAGACAGAGTTGTAAGTTCCAAAATAAAAAATATTTATGAAAATTTGGGATACAAAATAGTTTATACCTCTGCAACCGAACATACTGGGATTAAGAATTTTGAAAAACTTCTTGAAGGCAAAACAAGTGTTCTTTGCGGAAATTCAGGGGTTGGAAAATCAAGCCTCGTAAACGCGATTAATCCGAATTTGAATTTACGCACAAAAAGCATCAGTGAAAAAACTCAGCGCGGAACGCACACTACGCGTCATTGCGAAATAATCAAAATCAATGACACCTCGAGAATTGTTGATACCCCGGGGTTCAGCAACGTTCGTTTTGATTTTATCCTGCCCGCTGATGTGGATTTATTGTTTGACGATATTTCAAAATTCAGGGACGATTGTAAATATTCGGATTGCCTGCACATTAACGAAGACGGTTGTAATGTTCTTGAAAATATTGATAAGATTGATGAAACGCGTTATGAAAGTTATCTTGCATTTATTGATGAGGCAAAAGAATACAAAGAGCGCATAAAATTTGAAGGTAAAAAAGAAGAAAAATCGAAAAAGACCGTTCATAACCGTCAAATTGCAATGATTAGCGGTAAAAAACGCCAAAGTGCGCGCAATACTCTAAAACAACAAGTTTATAAAGAAATAGAGTAAAATATTATTGTCAGAGATTATAAATAAATCCGACCTTTACGGAGTGAGCAATAATTGTAGGCGAAACAACGGCAAAGGTACGTACTGTTTGAGCGGTAAAGTGTAATTAATAAGCTGGATTGCCACGTCGGGCAAGCCTTTGACCTCCTCGCAATGACATGAAAGTAGAGCGAGTTTACGTACCTCAAGTTGAGCCGTACAAATTATTAGCTCACGTAGTATCAGGTCGGGAGTTTCTTTGGGTACTTTCTTGTCGGTACAAGAAAGTACCTGCAGGGTGCAGGGGCGGCATACGCCCCGCATACAATTTTTTGAAAATATTGTTTATACAATAAAAACTTTACACTCTTGAAGTTTTTTTGTGTTTCGTGTAAAATGTATGCAGAAGATAGGAGCTATATAATGTTTGAACGTTTTACGGAAAAAGCAATAAAAGTTATTATGCTTGCTCAGGAAGAAGCGCGCAGACTCGGACATAACTTTGTCGGTACGGAGCAGGTTTTGCTCGGACTTATCGGTGAAGGTACGGGTGTTGCGGCAAAAACTCTTAAATCTATGGGGGTCAACCTCAAAGACGCAAGAGCCGAAGTCGAAAAGATTATCGGCAGAGGTTCGGGTTTTGTTGCGGTGGAAATTCCTTTTACACCGCGTGCAAAAAGAGTTTTGGAACTTTCTTGGGACGAAGCAAGGCAGTTGGGTCACAACTATATCGGAACGGAACACTTGCTTTTGGGTTTGATTCGCGAAGGTGAAGGGGTTGCCGCTCGAGTTTTGGAAAATTTGGGTGTTGACCTTAACAAAATCAGAAGCAACGTAGTTAAGATGTTGGGTGAATCTAAACCGCAGACGGTTTCTTCGGGTTCATCAAGTTCTTCGTCAAGTTCGGGCGGAAAAACAAAAACCCCGAGTTTGGACGAATTCGGCAGAGATTTGACTCTTGCGGCTCAAGAACTCAGACTTGACCCCGTTGTCGGCAGAGAAAAAGAAATCGAACGTGTTATTCAAATTCTTGCGCGCCGTACAAAAAACAACCCCGTACTAATCGGTGAACCGGGTGTCGGTAAAACCGCTATCGCGGAAGGACTTGCAATAAGAATTGTTAATGCGGAAGTTCCCGATATTTTGGACGGCAAAAAAGTTATTCAGCTTGATATGGGACTTTTGGTTGCAGGTACAAAATACAGAGGTGAGTTTGAAGAACGCTTGAAAAAGATTATGGACGAAATCAGACAGGCAGGAAATATTATTCTTGTTATTGATGAAATGCATACTCTTATCGGTGCGGGTGCGGCAGAAGGTGCTATTGATGCCGCAAATATCCTAAAACCCGCTTTGTCCAGAGGCGAAATTCAGGTTATCGGTGCTACAACTTCCGATGAATACAGAAAATACGTTGAAAAAGATTCTGCTTTGGAACGTCGTTTTCAATCGGTTTTGGTTGAAGAACCTTCGATTGATGAATCAATCGAAATTATCAAAGGTTTGAAACCCAAATACGAAGAACACCACAAGTTGATTATCTCTGATGATGCAATCGTTGCGGCGGTAAAATTGTCAAGCAAATATATTACAGACAGATTTTTGCCCGACAAAGCAATCGACGTAATTGATGAAGCATCTTCAAAAGTTCGTTTGAAAGTTTCCAATCTTTCACCCGAAGGAAAAGAACTTGAAAAAGAACTCAGAGAAATAATAAAAGAAAAAGAAGATGCAATCAGAAATCAAGAATTTGAAAAAGCATCTCAACTTCGTGATGATGAGGCTGATATGAAAGAACGTATCAGAGAAATGGCTCAACAATATCGCGAAGAACATGAAGCTAACAAACCGACCGTTACGGCTGAAAATGTTGCGGAAGTAATCGCAACAATGACGGGTGTTCCCGTTACAAAATTGACGGAAGGTGAAAGCGAAAGACTTCTCAAACTTGAAGATACTTTGCACGCTCGCGTTATCGGTCAGCATGATGCCGTTGTTGCTATTTCAAAAGCCATAAGACGTGCAAGAGTAGGCTTAAAATCACCGAACAGACCTATCGGAAGTTTCATCTTCTGCGGTCCGACGGGTGTAGGTAAAACAGAACTTGCAAAAGCTCTTGCCGAAGCCGTATTCGGTTCTGAAGACAATATGATAAGGGTTGATATGTCGGAATTTATGGAAAAACATTCAACCGCAAAACTTATCGGTTCACCTCCGGGTTATGTCGGATATGACGACGGCGGGCATTTGACGGAATTAATTCGTAAAAAACCTTACAGTGTGGTTCTTTTTGATGAAATTGAAAAGGCTCACCCTGATGTGTTTAATATTATGCTTCAAATCCTTGATGACGGACGCTTGACTGATGCAAAAGGTCGTCATATCAACTTTAAAAACACAATTATTATTATGACGTCAAACGTTGGCGCAAGCATGATTACGACAACATCAAGACTCGGTTTCTCTACTGCAGAGGATGAATCCAAGGATAAATACGAAAAACTTAAAGAAACGGTTACGGAAGAAATGAAGAAAGCATTCAGACCCGAATTTTTGAACCGTATTGATGAAACTATCGTATTTGCTCACCTGTCGCAGGAAGAAATCAGGCAGATTGTTGACTTGATGCTCAAAGATTTGTTTAAACGTCTTGCGGAACGTGAATTGAATATTGAGGTTACTGACGAGGTTAAAGACCATTTGGCTAAAAACGGATATTCCGAGGCTTATGGTGCAAGACCTTTGAGAAGATTAATTCAGCGCAAGGTTGAGGACGAGTTGGCTGAAGAAATCCTGTCGGGTAAATATTCAAAAGGTGATACGATTGTTATGAAATTGGTTGATGATAAGATAGCTTTTGAAAAGAAATCAAAACGCACTAAAAAAGAACAACCGACCGAAGAAGTCGCACAGTAAAATAAAAAACCGCCAAAGGCGGTTTTTTATTTGCAAGATTTTTTACCGTTCCAAGATAATTTATCAGCACAGTAAAGGTAGTCCATATTTTCATTGTAGATTACCCAAGCTGTACAACTCCAGCCTGCTGTTGCTGCTTTTGGATTACAACGGTGCTTGTTAGTTCCGTCGTTTGGGTCAATTCCTATTATTGCTGGAATAACTTGTCCGTTTTGGTAAACCATAAAATAAAAAATATCTTTTCCTAACATATTCGGACTTTTCTTATTGTTTATATCTACATAAATTTCTGCACATTGTTTGGTTGATAATAGAGAGCATTCGGTTTTACCACGCAATATAACTGATGAACCATTGGCAATTAATAATTTATAATATTTTTTTTCAAAAAATTTATAATCATTAGTATCTTCTTTTGATCCGTTTAACATGTAAAAATTATCTTGATAAACACATTCTTCACCTTTTTCGGTTCCGCAGTCTTTTATAACTTTGAAGTAAGGCTTCAACTTATCGGCAAGCAGTGTTGCACTTTCTTCATTGTCACCCGTCAAACCCCAATTTTCTAACCCGTCATTTTCGTTTTTTGCCATAAGAACCGCATTACTTATCAAACTGTAATCTTTTTTTAATTGTGTGACAGTTTGTTTTACTTTAAAATTTCTTATAACAGTCGGCATGGTCAATGCCGCAATGACTCCGATAACACCTAATGTAATCAGAACTTCTGCTAAAGTAAAACCTCTATTCATAAAACTTCTCCTTATGTAATATCAATATGCACCTATTGTATATATATTATGACATGCATATACATATTTGTCAAGCGTAAGTTGCAATAACAGTAACATAGGAATTAACGATAAATAAGGATAAAATGATACTATGGTTGACTTAGAACAGGTAGGACAACGTATTAAAACAATACGTAAAAAACGAAAAATATCGCAGGAAAAACTTGCGGAAATGACTGATTTGAATTACAGAACTGTTTTACGTGTCGAAAACGGTCAAACTTTGCCTACCCTTGAAACTCTTTACAAAATTGCCGAAAAATTAGATTGTGATATTTTGGATTTTTTAGGTACTTCTAAGTCACGCGAAGAAATTATTGAATATATTAACAAAAAATTGAATACATTTACAGACGAGGAATTACAAAAATTTTACATTAGCTTTTATCAGCTTTAGTTTGCAAACATTTTGAAAATATTGTATTATTACGGTATGCAAAAGTTTAAATACAGAGCTTTGAAAGACAATAAAGTTTTTGTTGAAGGAGAGGTTGAGGCGCAGGACGCACGTGAGGCGCGCCAAAAAATTCGTGAATTAGGATTTTTGCCCACAAAAATCTATGATGAATCGGCACAAATAACTCAAACCCAAGCTCCAACTTTAAAAGACAAATCGGTATTTTTAACTCTTTCTCAAAAAATTTCCTTCACATCAGAGCTTGAAACCCTGCTGTCGGCAGGAATCCCAATACTGGAGGCACTTTCAAGTATTGAAACAAATTCTCCCGACGTAAAACTCAAAAAAATCTGTGCCGAATTAAAAAATGCTATAACGTCAGGAAAAACATTTGCTCAAGGACTTTCGGAGCTTTACGGAAACACCTTTGGCGAAGTTTACACTTCACTTGTAAAAACAGGCGAGGACGCGGGCGAACTTGAACAGACATTAGAGAGAATGCTCACCCTTTTGCGTAAACAAGACAACATAAAAGGTAAAATTATCAACGCATCAATATATCCTTGCGTTTTGCTTGTAATGCTTTTTGGGCTTTTGGTATTGTTTGCAAAATTTGTATTCCCCGCATTTGCGGGTGTAATAGGAATGAACGGCGGAGAACTCCCTCTGTTGGCTCAATCTTTAATCGGTCTTTTCAATTTTGTTGACAAATTTTGGTGGGTGATATTGGTAGGATTTGGCGCATTGGGTGCGGTTTTACCAAAATTATTCAAAGAAAAAAGCGTGAAATCCGTGTGGGATAATTTTGTTTTAAAAATCCCCGTTTTATCTGATTTTATAGAGTATGTAAATATTTCAAATTACTTAACGGTCTTGCAAATAGCTTATGATGCAGGTGTACCGATAATCTCGGGTTTGGAATTGTCGGCACGCACAGTCGGGAATTTTAATATTCGCGAACGAGCAGAAAGAGTAATTCCTGCGGTAAAAAACGGAAAATTATTGAGTGAAGCGTTTCAGCGCACAAGAACAATCCCAGATGCATTGTTGGGAATGATTTCTGCGGGCGAAAAATCGGGAACACTCGGCAAAATGTTTCATGATGCGGTAGAAGTTGTCGACAAGAAGGTTGATATGGCATTAGAGGCATTGACAAGACTTTTTGAGCCGACAGTGTTGGTTATAATAGGCGGTTTTGTCCTTGTAATGGTCATTGCGTTCTTTCAGGCTTATGTCGGCATGTTGGGGTCGTTATTTTAAAAAAGTTTTTATGGAGCGGAAGACGAGACTCGAACTCGCAACAGCCTGCTTGGAAGGCAGGTACTCTAGCCATTGAGTTACTTCCGCATATCCAAAATATAACATAAAAATTTTATTTTGCAACAAATTTTATCTTTTTGTATAAAAACTAATCCTAAAGTATTAGAAAAAAGTTTAAAAACTTATCCTTACGGGTGATGAAATAACATAAAAAAAACGTTATCATATATACGTAAGCTCGTTATGTCCAGGCACTTTTTTCGGGGTTGCGACAAGATTTTCTTTAGCAGGTTTGGTTTAAAATGTAATGAGCTTACTTCCTAAAGTAAAACTTTTGAAAAATCTTTAATCATAAATGCTTAACTCTATGTTTGATATGCAAACTTGTCGAAAGACAAGTTTTTCTTTTACCATTATTTCATGTTATAATCAAACAGTAGGAGAATTATTATGACAAATGAAATCAGAGCAAGTCACATCTTAGTGAAAACTAAAGAACAAGCTGACAAATTGTTGGAAGAAATTAAAGCAGGCAAACCGTTCGCACAAGCTGCACAAGAAGTTTCCCTTTGCCCTTCCGGTCAAAACGGCGGAGATTTAGGATATTTCGGACGCGGAATGATGGTTAAGCCCTTTGAAGATGCAGCTTTTGCCCTAACCAAAACAGGCGAAATCTCAGCTCCTGTCGAAACTCAATTCGGCTGGCACTTAATCCAGCTTACAGGAAAAGATGAATAATCCCATAAAAGTCGTAAGAAATTTCATGAACGAGCAGAACATAAATTATCTGCTCGTAAATTCCACTAACGAGTTTTTGGTGGAATACTGCCCTCTGCAAGAAAATTCCCGTTATTTCTTAACGGAATTTTCAGGCTCAACGGGTGATGCTCTCGTTACGCCCGAAAATATTTTTCTTTTCGTGGACGGAAGATATCATATTCAAGCGGATTTGGAAGTCAATCCCAAAAATATTACGGTCGTTAAACTCCAAACAGGACAAAATTTTCTTGACGAATTGGCAAAAAAAATCCCACAAAACGAACCTCTCGGAATGTTTTCCAAGAAAAATTCCCAAAAGCGAATAGAAGAATTGACCTCAAAAGGAATAAAAATTAAACTGCTAAATCAAGATCCGCTCGATAAAAAAATACAATACGACAGCTCGAAAATCGAAACGGTGGACGGTATTTTGCCTGATGAAAAAATAAAAAACATAAAAGAAACAATTCTTGTAACTAATCTTGAGGAAGTCTCTTATCTTTTTAATAAACGTGATTTTTCTCAGAATTATTCAAGCAAAATTTGCGCAAAAGCCGTAATAAAAGACGGAAAAGCTCAAATATTGAATGATGTGGAAACTTTTGCGAAAAATACTGATGGCGATATTTATGTCGACAAATCATCAATAAATGCCTATGATTTCAATCTTATAGGCAAAAGAGCGAAAATTTTATCGGACAGCCCGATAAAATTAATGAAATCCGTAAAAACCGATGCGGAAATTGAACATTACAAATCGGCTTTTGAACGGACTGATATGGCGGTTCGAGCAATAAGAAAATTTATATATGAAAACGAAAATATTTCGGAATACGATATTGCGGAACAACTTGAAAAAGAGTTTAAAAAATACGGTGCAAGGAGTTTGAGTTTCAAATCCATTGTTGCAAAAGATAAAAATTCCGCGCTTGCGCATTATTCAAAATGTTCAAAAGACGAAATTATAAAAGACGGAAGCCTTGTGCTGATTGATTGCGGTGCGTATTATGAACAGGGGCTTGCAACCGATATAACAAGGGTTTTTGTGAAAGGTGAACCGACAGAACTTCAAAAACGGGTTTATACTACTGTTTTAAAAATGTTTTTGAATGCTTTTAACAGTAAATTTAAAACGGGTTATGAAATTGATGACTATGCTCGTAAAATTTATGCTCAAAACGAGATTGAAGGCTTTGTTTTCAATCACGGTTTGGGGCATGGAATTGGGATAAACGTTCACGAATACCCGCCGAATTTGAGCAAAAACGAGTTCGCAAAAGTTGAAATCAAAGACGGTATGTGCTTTACAATAGAACCCGGACTTTATTGTGAAAAACATTTTGGTGTAAGGCTTGAAAATTCGTGTTATATGAAAGACGGAAAAATAAATTCTTTTGTAAAAATGAATTATGAGAAAAAACTCATTGATTTTTCGTTTTTGACCGAGCAGGAAAAAGTTTGGCTCAAAGAATTTGAGGTAATATGATGGAAATTACGAGCGTAAACAACGATTTGGTAAAAGAAACCGTAAAACTTTTGCAAAAAAAATATAGGGATAAAGAGGATAAATTTATTCTTGAAGGTGCAAAATGTGTGGAAGAAGCGATTTGTGCGGGGCTTGAAATTGAACATATTTTTGTTTTGCGAGGTAAAGAGAATAATTTTTCGTTTTGTCATTGCGAGGAGAGCTTAAGCTCGACGTCGCAATCTCCTGTTGATAGATTTTTGAAAAAGATTGTTATAACAACCGAACCTGTTTTGAAAAAGATATCGGCAACGGATTCTGTTCCCGAAGTTGTTGCGGTTGCCCGTAAAAAACATTATGATATTAAGGATTTGAAAGATGTAAAAAAAGTTGTTTTGCTTGAAAACATAAAAGATTTGGGAAATTTGGGTACAATATTGAGGACTTCCGTTGCGTTTGGGGTTGACGCGGTTGTGCTTTACGGGAGGGAGTGCGCAGATATTTATAACCCGAAATGTGTGCGCTCAACGGTCGGAAATCTTTGGAAAATTCCTGTTGTTTATATTGAAGATTTTGAAGAAATTAAAAGGGTTTTCAAAGGGTTTGAACGTGTTGCGACTTTACCAAGAGCGAATAATTATTTGAAAAATTTTGAGGTTAAAACTCCTTTTGTGGTGATGTTCGGTTCTGAGGCGGACGGTTTGTCTGATGAGTTGGCAAATCTCTCAACCGAACGGGTAAAAATTGAGATGTCCGACAGTGTTGAATCTCTGAATTTGTCTGTGTCTTGTGCGGTTGTTTTGTATAAATTGTTTGTTTAGTAATTGTAATTATTTATGTCATTACGAGGCGCGAGTAAAACGAGCGACGTAGTAATCTCATGTTAATTTATTCTACAAGTGCTTTTACGATTTTGTATGTATCTTTGAGTTTTTCGGGGTTTTCATTGAGCATTTTTGTAATTTCGTATATCAAATCCGTTGATGCCTGATGCTGTTCAAACTTGAATACGTCAATAAAAGTCACCCCCAAAACATCTATGATTTTTTCAAGCGTCATAAATGAGGGGTAGTTTTTGCCCGTTTCAATGTTGCTGATTGAATTAGGTTCAAGTTCAACCATTTCGGCTAACTGTTCCTGCTTAATACCTTTTTTTATGCGTAATTCTTTAATTCTTTTGCCTAATAATATGCGTTTATCCATACAAATAACCTCTTGTTTTTTATAATAAAGACTAAACTTGATTTTATTAACAAAATAAAACAGATTATTTTTGTAAAAAATCACTTGAAATTTGAGTGAATATAATTTATAATGATTTTATAAGAAATAAATCAGTTAAATTTTAAGTAAAGGAGCTTGAAGATGAAAAACAATGTTAAAAAATTAGCCTTCACCCTCGCCGAAGTCCTAATCACACTCGGCATTATCGGTGTCGTCGCGGCGGTCAGCCTGCCGATACTTATTCAGAATGTGAATGAACGAGTTAATGCGGAACGCGAGGCAAATATTGCTTTTAAAATTAACCAGGCAATGGAAAAAATGCGCGCGTTAGGACTTTTGAATGCAAGCTACGGTTCAACCGAGGCATTTGTTGATGAATTACAAAATCATTTGAAGATTGCAAAACGTTGCGATAGCGCACATATCGCAGAATGCTGGCCAACTGCAAAAGTAATTGATACAAACGGCGAAGAATATGATGTATCAAAAGCCAAAACAGGTAAAGATTTGCAGCTTGAAACAACAACAAACAATGTTGGTATTGTTTTGGCAGACGGGGCTGCAATAATTCTTAATTACAATCCCGAAGCAAAAACTTATGATGTCGGTGATGCTATAAAAGCATCAAAAGATGCGGTAGGCGGTAAGTTCTATACAACTAACCTTACCGCAGGGCTTTATTATGTAACGGATGTAAACGGAAGAAAAGGACCGAACAGTCAACAGGCAGATAAAAGAAACGACATACGTTCATTCAACGGAGCGAAGTTTGGAAAAGGTTGTGCAGGAAAAGATGTAGACGGAACCTGTGTATTTCAACTTGCATCATACAGTGCAGCAACATATCCGACACCATGCTCTGAAGCGTATAGTTGGTGCGTGAACAACGATTATTGGCAGGGTGCAATAGATGCATGTGATGCCATAGGCATGAAACTACCGACAAAAGATGAGCTGCTGTCCCTCTATGGAGACAGTTGGGATGGCAAACCGTCCACCGGCTGGTTTTGGTCGTCGTCAGAGGGCTATGCAAACTGCGCGGGGTACGTGGACTTTGGCAGTGGTGGCTCGGGCTACGGCAGCAAGAATTACCAACACGGGGTCCTCTGTGTAGGTAAGTAGTCTTTTGGGGCTAAAGCCCAAAAAGGATGTCCGGATGTATAGAGGTATGGAGGAATAGCCTT